>JADHWE010000068.1 GCA_016783675.1 Kiritimatiellia bacterium | reverse complement strand
TATGGAGGGCGAGCGTCCCCGCGAGCCGTGGCTTGGCCGTAGCTTATCGAAGTGCGATTCGGACCTAGGCCGCTCGACCGGAAAAGGAGGTCATCCTGCGGGTCTGTTCGTCCCAGAGGCGGTAGGCGAGAGATCTCAGGCTGGTACGGAGGGTTAGTTCGCGGGCGCGATGGAAGAGAGGGTTCTCCTGGTGGCAGCGGGCCAGGCGATAGTTGGGAATCCGTGGGGCAAGGTGATGGATATGGTGGAACCCGATGTTGGCGGAGAACCACTGCAGGAGACGCGGGAGGCGGTAGTAGGAACTACCCGCGATGGCCTGCGTGGCGAAGTCCCAGTTGTCGTTGCGCTCCCAGGAGACGTCTTCGAACTGGTGCTGCACGTAGAAGAGCCACACCCCGAGGACGGCCGCCAGCCAGAGAACAGGAAGCTGGATCATGACGAAGGCTTTCAGGCCAATCGTGTAATGGCAGAGCACAAGCATGGCGGTAAGCGCCAGGTTCGTGAGCAGAACGCTCAGCCGTTCGCGCTTGCCGGCCCATTTTGACCAGAACCGGTAGTTCACCGCGAAAAGAAAGAGCGGGCCGATGACGAAAAGGACAACCGGATTACGGTAGAGTCGGTAGGCGAGGCGGACGGGCAAGGGCTGGGCGGCGTATTCGGCCGTCGTCAAGGTCCAGATATCGCCGGTGCCGCGTCGATCAAGATTGCCGGACGAGGCGTGATGGCGGGCATGTTCGTTCTTCCAGTAGGTATAGGGGGTCAAGACCAGGAAAGCCGTAACGGCGCCCACCAGGGCATTGAGACGCCTGGAGAGGAAGAAGGAGTGGTGCCCGCAGTCGTGCGAAATAATGAAGAGGCGGATCGCAAAGCCGGCGGCCGGAATGGCGAGCAGTAGCGTCAGCAGGTAGGAGCGGCCGAGACAGACGTACATCAGGCCCAGGAGCGCGAAATAGGGAACGATGGTATTGACCAGCTGCCAGACGCTGCTGGCCACCTTGGGACGGCAGTAGCGCTTGACCATGGCGCGCCAGTTGGTGTCGGACAATGGAGGGCTCGATTCTGCGGCAATGGCGGTCATGTCTTCACTTGCTTTCCTGAGTTTTTCACTTCGGGCGAAGGGCTTTTTTCGATCGCTGAAGACACCATCGCACCGCGACGTCATGGAATTGTCATGGGATGAGAAAGGGAATCCCTCCGAGAGGGGGAGGATCCGGACTACGATCTTTCGCGGAGTCGGTTCAGCGCGCGACCAGACTTGAACATGAGTGCCTCGTCCATCGGGGTGGCCTGGTAGCGTGAAGCGAGGGTATCGAGATCGAGTAGACCGCGATCGAGAAGGCCCCGCAGCAATTCCAAGTCTTTGTCGCGACCGACACAGAGCTTTGCTACAGCGAGATCGCA
The DNA here is from genome assembly GCA_016783675.1 of Kiritimatiellia bacterium. Classification (GTDB taxonomy): domain Bacteria; phylum Verrucomicrobiota; class Kiritimatiellia; order UBA8416; family JABMPJ01; genus JABMPJ01. The sequence goes on along the minus strand of JADHWE010000068.1, from coordinate 10,790 downwards.
GGGGTCGAGGCAGACCACATGATCTGAGCCCTCGATTGGAGTGCAGCGTTCACGCCAGCCGGGCGGAAGGGTTTCTTCGATCTCCGGGCGCAGCAGGTCGACATACACTCCGTACTCACGGTGGAAGAGACTCCCCTCGCCCACAGCTTCATGCAGAACAGCGGCCAAGTCATCGTCAACCGGATCAAGAAGGAGATCGGCATCAAGGCTCAATTCCAACGGCTGCCCGGGCTCACCAAGTGATGCGTCGTATGCAAGAAGTGACGATGATCCCATGACAACAATCTGGTTCGGATGAACCAGCGCATCAACGGCTTCTATGATGTGATTCAGTGATCGTAAGTGCATTGGAGAAAGGCTTTCCGACGTTCTTCACGTGACAGGATGCCGGCGAAGGGAGCGAAATCTTTGAGACGCCGCGCCTTCTCGCCGCGGTCGAGGAGAAGACTGAGAAGCGCTTCGCGCCCCTGCGTACTCTCCTTCGCCGAGAGCAGAATGCGTCGCCATTCCTGCCGCCGCCCGATTGGTCCCGCCTCTCGCGCATCCCACCGATCAAGAACGCTGATGGCCTCGTCGAGAACCGTGCTGTCCCGTTTGAGACGATCGGCTATAAGTGGGTAGATATCCATGCGTTTAACCCTATCAGGATGAGCGCACGAAGTCCACGTCGAGCTGACAAGGAGCCGGCGTGACCTACTGGCTCGGCAACCACGTCACGATATCATCCAGATCTTTGCGTGGGCGCGCCTTCGGTGGATCGTCGGGGTTCTCCGGCCATCCCAAGGTGATCACTGCCGCCGGGTAGATGTCTTTGGGCCAGCCGAGAATGGAACGCAAGCGGCGCGGTTTGACCCACCCTATCCAACAGGTGCCCAGCCCCATCTCTTCGGCCTGCAGCACGAGGTGTTCGCCGGCGATGCCGATGTCCATCCAGGGATAGTCGATCTTCGAGACCTTCACGGCGGCGCGGTGCACGATGAGCGAGCGCTTCATTCCGAGAACGATCAGGACGGGTGCACCCAGAGCCCATTCCATCTTGATGCCCACTCGAAAGCCATGTTCGATGATCTCGGTTCGCTGCTGCGAATCCGTCACCACGGCGAACCGCCAGGGCTGCTGGTTGCACGCGGACGGGGCAAGGCGTGCCGCGTGAAGGACCTTCTCAATGTCCTCCCGCGATACAGGGTCTTCATTGTAAGCCCGGCAGCTTCTCCGCTTGCTGATTACTTCCGCCACGCTCATTGATCCGCCCTTTCTGCTACTCATCTGCCGGCGAATCAGATAATAGTGCCCCCATGCATTCCGTCGAGGGCAATCCGGAGGACTTGGTACGCTTGGCGAACTGGCGCATGCCGTTCGGCAAGTACAAGGGCACCGTGCTGGTGGATCTTCCCGAACCCTACGTCGTCTGGTTCGTCAACCACGGCGTGCCGAAAGGCAAGCTCGGCGAACTGATGCAGACGTTATACGTGATCAAGGCCAACGGCCTTGAAGATCTGCTGGACCCGTTTCGGAAGCCCTGACCGTTCTGCTCAGACGTTGTCCGAAAAGGGGTGCGCGGCGCAGAACATCCGCAAACCGGGCCTGGAGGGCGAGCGTCCTCGCGAGCCGCGAGTACGGTCGGAGCATGTATCGAGCAAGCATTGGCCGAAGTCCTGGTCTTGCTCTGCCCATGCGCCCACTCTTGCGCTCGGCTCGCGAGGACGCTCGCCCTCCAAGAGACCTGTTCGGACAATGTCTACTTGCCGGTGTAGCTCTGCACGAACCGTTCGACTCTCTTTCCGGCACCGCTATTCCTTCTCAAACGCGGCATCGAAGGCGACATTGCTCGGGGCAAAATCAAGACGCTTCACGAAGGCTGCCGCCTCCGTGGCGCCATGGACACGGTCCATGCGGCTGTCTTCCCATTCCACCGACAGCGGACCGTTGTAGCCAACATCGTTGAGTGCAACGATGATCTCCTCGAAGTTGATGTCGCCGCGACCGACCGACCGGAAGTCCCAGTAGCGACGCGGATCGGCAAACTCGGTGTGGCCGCCGAACACGCCCGCATCACCGTTGCCATGTCCCCACCAGGCATCCTTGACGTGGCAGTGATAGATGCGGTCGCCGAACTCGCGGATGAACTTCACGTAGTCGACGCCCTGGTAGCCCAGGTGGCTGGGGTCGTAGTTGAACCCGAAACGTTTGTGACCGCCGATAGCCTCAAGCGCGCGCGCGGCGCTGGCGATATCAAAGGCGATCTCGGTGGGGTGCACTTCGAGAGCAAAATCAACGTCCACCTCGTCGAACGCATCCATGATCGGGGTCCAGCGATCGGCGAAGTCCTTGAACCCGGCATCAAGCTGTCCCGGTGTGTTGGGCGGGAACGAGTAGAGCAGGTGCCAGATGGAGGAACCAGTAAAGCCATTCACCACCACGCGCTCCGGTGCACCGCCCGGACGGGCATTGAAGAAGATGCGGGCCGCTTTGGCCGTTGCCTTCATCTCCTCCGCGGCACGCTGACGCACGCCTTCGGGATCGCCATCGCCCCAGATCTCTTCGGAGAGAATGGACTGGTGACGCTCATCAATACGATCGCAAACCGCCTGCCCGACGAGATGACTGCTGATGGAATAACAGCTCAGGCCGCTCTTCTCGATGACGGCCCACTTCTCGGCCACGTAGTCGGGCTCGTTCAGGGCACGTTGAACTTCAAAGTGGTCGCCCCAGCAAGCGAGCTCCACACCATCGTAGCCCATCTCCTTCACGAGCGGTGCGAGTTCGGCGAGCGAGAGATCGGCCCACTGGCCGGTGAACATTGTGACAGGTCTAGGCATTGTATCTCTCCTCTTTTTTAGCAGATCGACTTTCCAGAATCCAAATGAGGCGGCCATTCTTTGAACAGCCCGGAGACTAAAGTAGCGCTTTTGTCGTTTCCTGCAAGCCACTTCTGCGGAAACCGGTGGCGAGGAATCGCCATCGGCACGTCGCTCTCGTGATGTACATCCGGCTAGGAAGTGTGCTATCACAAGCCTGCCGAAAAGGGCGGGCCTGTCTGGGAAGGCATGGAACAGGCTGTATTGGGGTCAGGAAGACCGGACATCATCGAAGGTACCACAGGTCATGAGCATTGCCATCACGATGGGCGACGCCTGCGGCGTTGGCCCCGAGCTGCTGCTGCGCGCCGCTGTGCACAGGGAGCTGCAGCATGACTTCATTGCCATTGGCGACATCTGTGTGCTCGAGTTTGCCGGGGAGAAGTTGGGATTGGCTGCGGACATCCGCTCGATCGAGCTCGGGGACGAGCCGGCGCCGGGCGTGTTGAACGTGGTCGATCTCGGACTGCTGAGCCCCGCGGATATCACGCCGGGCAGGATATCAAAAGCCGCCGGCGATGCCGCCGTGCAATACGTCGAACTGGCTGCGCACGCAGCTCTCGACGGAAAGATCGACGCCATCGTCACCCTGCCTATGAACAAAGAGTCGAGCGGTCTCACGCACCCCGACTTCCAGGGCCACACTGAACTGATCGCGGGAATCTGTGGCGTCGACAACTTCACCATGATGCTTGTCACCCCGAAGATCATTGCCACCCACGTTTCAACGCACGTGTCCATGCAGGAGGCCGTTCGCCGCGTGAAGAAGGAACGCATTCTCGACGTGGCGCGCCTGACGAACGACGCAGTGAAGCTGATCCGGCCGCGCGCGCGCATCGCCATAGCCGCACTCAATCCGCATGCCGGGGAGAACGGCAAGTTCGGCAACGAAGATGCCGATGAGATCGCACCGGCCGTCGCAGCCGCCCGCGCCGAGGGCATTGACGCCTACGGCCCCATCCCGGCCGACACGCTGTTCATGAAAGCCCTCGAGGGCGAGTACGACGCCATCGTGTGCATGTACCACGACCAGGGACACATTCCGCTCAAGATGATCAGCTTCCACGAGGGGGTAAACGTCACGGTCGGCCTGCCGATCATCCGCACCTCGGTCGACCACGGCACCGCCTTCGACATCGCCTACCAGGGCCACGCCTCGACACAAAACCTGATCGCCGCCTTCGACCTCGCCGCCACCATGGCCGGGGTGGCGTAGGTTTACTCCGGGAGTAAGCTGTACTCCGGTCTCTCCCCGATGGCGCGAATCTCGTCGGGCGTAGCGGTGCCGGTCTGGTGGAGCTTCTGCACGGTAACGCCGGCCACGAAGTTTCCGAAGGTCGCCGCTTCGACCCGCGTGCAGTCAGCCGCCAACCCCGCGGCAATACCGGCCACCATGCTGTCGCCTGCCCCCACGGGATCCGTGGACGCCGTGATGTGCAATCCGGGGACGACGTCTACCTGCTCACCGTCCGCGACCAGGCAACCGTGCCCGCCGCGCGTGATGAATAGCGGCTGCGCCCATTCCCGCGACAGCTTGCGCGCCGCCGACTGGGCATCGTCCAGACCGACAGGGTCTTGCGGCCCGACCTCGGCGCCCATCAGGAGCATCGCCTCGCAGGCATTGATCTTGCGGATGGTACCCGCGTAGCGCCCGCTCATGTCCCGGCTATCGAGCAGGAATGTCTTATCGGGATGCGCGTCGATCAGTGTCTGCAGCAACTCCTGGAACAAGGGCGAACGGTGGATGCCGTCAGCGACCTGCTGGTTGATGATAACCACATCCAGGTTCGGAAGGTCGTCCGCCAGCTTGTCCGCCAACTGCCGGGCGACGTCATCCGACAGTTGATTGAAGTTGCCGAAATCGATGCGGCTCGCCTCGGCGCCATTTTCCAACGGCTTGATGTAGGCGTGGGTAGTCCAGTCGCCGTTCTGCTCCAACAGCCCATCGGCACAGATGCCCAACTCACGCATCAGCTCACGCATCTGGTACCCGAAAGGGTCGCGTCCGGTCACCCCGTAGGCGGACACCGCGCCAACGCCCATGGCCTGCAGGTTATTGGCCACGGTTCCGGCTCCGCCCAGGCTGTAGCGATGGGTCCGCACCGGGCGTGTCGGCAGACCGGTTTCCACCGAGATCTCGGACCGGCTGCTATCCACCTCCCAGTAGGCATCCAGGCAGAAGTCGCCAACGACCCCAACGCGAATCCCCGGCAAGTGCCCCAGCACCTCGTCCAGCTTCTCTTTGCTCATCATCAGATGATCTCCATCCGCTCACACATATACCCAACCAGCAATTGAGCATACCCACAGCGCCGCCGCATGTCCACAGTCTGTCGCCCCCGGCACCCCCTTCCCCGGGGACGTTGGGGTCGGTCCTAATTTTAAGCATTAACGTCTCTTTCATTGCCGGGATAGCGCCTTCAGGCGGGTTTCGATCTCTTTGACGCGACGGCGCAAGTCACGGTCGTGTGCGAGATTCTCCGCCAGCTTCTTCTGCTGTCTACCCACAGCCGCTCCGCTGCCGATATGCAGAACATCGGCAGCTTCACGTTGCGTCAACACGGCATACTTGCAGAGCATGCGTGCCGCCACCCCGCGCAACGCCGAATTGCGTCGACGAATCAGGAACGCTGCGGGCTCAACTCCCATCGCCTCTCCTGCCACAGCCAGAACCTGATTGGGCTCCAGTCGTTCAAGCACATGCCGCAGGCTCACGTCTTCCTGCTTCTTGTATTTGCCGATCAGATCTATCGTACGCGAGCGTATCTCATCCACAAAGGCATCGTCCCCTATCGCAAGGCAAGGTCCTTTCAGAACAGAGAGTAACGCATCATCCTCTTCCGCCAGGCTGTTCTCCACAAAGGCGCGATAGTGCCGATGCTGCTCTTGCTTCGCTCGGCCGCATTGAGCCAACACCGGCCCAGGCTCCAACCAGTCCGGCGTCTTGGTCCTACCGATATAGGCCCGGTAACTGCTCCAATGATACAGGTGCAGGTGACGAAGCTGCTCTGCCAGGGGCAACGCTCTGACCTTCTTGATATGCACGGGATTGAGATGGATATAGCGTGAGAGCGAAAGCAGATAGGCGTCGCCTTCGACCGGCTTGGCGCCGTAGCGTCCCTGGAACAGGTGTCCGTGCCGGCGGTGCCGCGTATTGTAGAAGGCGGTATAGGCGGTGTTCAGGCTGTGCATGAAGCGGCCCAGGTTGGCCTGTGGGGTCTCGATCAAAGCGTGCCAGTGTGTACGCATCTCACAGTGGGCATAGAGCCGGATGTTGTAGGTCTCGATCCGATCGATCAGTCGGTCCATGAACGCCTCATGGTCGCGCTCATCTCTGAACAGCCACCCGGAAGGGCTCCTTCCCTCCACGCCTCGTCCCGCCTGCTCTCCCACGATACGTGCGGTCACGTGGTATATCGCGCCTTCAAACTCAACTCGCGGTCGGCGTGCCATGCCCCAGAGCTATCAACACTCGCCATCTGTGTAAAGTATTAAGTTTCGGACCGACCCCAAGCTCCCTAACACTCGCCATCTGTGTAAAGTATTAAGTTTCGGACCGACCCCAAGCTCCCTCTACCATATTTCGGATGCAAATCCTCTCTTAAGGGGTGGCCGGATTTCGGGGGGAACCGCAGAGGGCAGCGCTGTGTTGCAGGTGCAGGATTGCCATGCAGATGCAGAATTGTATTGCAACTACAGACGTGTAATGCGAGTATCGGATCACCACAGGAGGTCGCTATGAACTCTGGAACCAGTCGAAAGCAGCTACCAGACCTGAGCAACGAGCATGCGGTTGTCGAGGTGAAAACCGGTCTGACAGCCGCGAGAGGACTCCGCGATGCGCTGGTTTCTCTCGCCATGCTCCTCGCCGATAGGGATGACCTACGCGGCTACTTGCTGCTACAGAACCCCGGACTGAGCAAGCCATTCCTCGAGTCGGAGCTACAAGACTTCAAGGCCACACTTCGTTCAGACCTGGTCACGCGCCTGCATCTCGTTGTGGCGAGGGAGCTGGACATAGTAGAAGGGGCTACAGGAATCCATCCGGACGACAGAGAACTTGTCGAGAGCGGGCTGAGATTGGAGAAGACATCCCCAACCAAGCTCTCCCCCGCAAGCAAGCAGGATGAAGTGTTTCTCGTGATGCTCCATCAGTGGGTAACCGGGCAAGGCCCCATGACATCCAAGTGGATCGAAGAGACCGTGGGCTGCAACTACCGGACGGTGGCCAGCGCGGTAGATCGACTGGGCCCTGCGGTCCGCAGGCATTCCGATCGAAGCGTGTCTCTGAAGTACTTCCCCGAACAGGACTGGGGGCGGCTGTTGGCCACCATGTACCGGGTCCGCTCGACGGCGCTCTACTCCGATGCTTCAGGCCAACCCCGCTCACCGGAATCACTGCTTAGACGACTGCAATCGCTGGAACGGCATGACGTGGGCATAGGAGGCGTTCTTGGCGCAAAGCGCTACTATGAAGATCTGGATATCGTTGGGACGCCACGTCTGGACCTGTGCATCCACTGCCCCGACGGGGCAATCGACACCGATTTCGTCAGGAGACTTGACCCCGCGCTGGAGAGAACGCGCGACACCCATCGGCCGGCGCAGCTTGCCCTCCACTTCGTGCGACGCAGAGACCCGTTCTTTGACCATGACAGCGAAGGCGGTCTTTGGGCCGATCCGGTGGAATGCCTGATCGAGCTGTATTCCGCCAGGCTCGATGTGCAGGCGAGGAGCTTCCAGGAATTCCTGGCATCACGAGGGAGGGACTTGAGTGGCGATGACTGATGACACTCTCAAATCGATTGTACCGGCCCAAGTGCTTGGTGAGATTGCAGAAGCCGTACCGGCAGGATGTCGAGACAAGCTGATCGTCATTGGCAGTCTGGCTGTCGGCTACCACTACCGCGAGCAACTGGGGGGCATGGCCGTACGAACAAAGGACGCAGACTGTCTCCTCTCCCCACGCGTTGCCGCAATCGACGCCGGCGTCAAGATTGCCGAGGAGTTGATGGATGCGGGTTGGAAGTACAGACCGACCGAAGAACACGCCCACCCGGGCACCGCAACGACACCCGACAGGGATTTACCCGCTGTCAGATTGACACCGCCGGGGAATCCGGAGTGGTTCATAGAGCTACTCACCGTCCCGGACAGTCCGGATGATCGCACTCAACATTGGTCTCGACTGGCAACTCGCCATGGTCATTTTGGGTTGTGTAGTTTTGGTTTTCTCTCGCTAACCGACGTTAGCCCAATCACCACCGATTTCGGGATCTGCATAGCCAGGCCGGAGATGATGGCCCTGGCGAACTTGCTGGAACATCCGGAAATCAAGCCGGACACAATGGCCGCAGGATTCGCTGGACGGATGGATGTCAAGCGCAGCAACAAGGACCTTGGACGCGTTCTGGCAATCGGACGACTTGCCTTGGGCTCAGACGAAGACGCGCTGCTCGAATGGCCTCGAGTGTGGCGAGATGCGCTGCAACAACGCTTCCCTGGGGACTGGCGGGAACTTGCCGGTCGGGTGGGTAGCGGCCTGCGTGAGGTCATGGTGAGTGAACCTGATCTTGATCAGGCTCTCCACACATGCGCGAACGGTCTGCTCGCATCTCGGCCACCCACCCTGGAACAGCTTCGTATTGTGGGGCTCCGCATGGAACAAGACGCCATCAGCCCCCTTGAATCGGAAGCCCGCGGGAGATGAGTCGACCGGACCAACACCTCTTCTATGACACCATCAAGGTGTCGCGCGAGGAACAGGAACGCCTGTTGCGCAAGGCACACTCCATCTGTAGCGAGTGGTGGTTCGACAAGCTGGACTGCTCTGAAAGCTACATGCGGCAGAAGGTCGAGGGCGTTTCTTTCGAAGCGGCCATGGCTCACTTTGGCGAGCGAGCGCTGATGAATGTGATCCATCGGCGAGCATTCGTTCCGCTGAACACGCCCCATTTAGAGGTCGGGTTTCGTTCAATGGAGAACCCGGTCGACTACTTCCTTTGGATCATCGTCCCTCTTGATCGGGCGGACGAGATCACAAAGGGACTGGAGGAGAAGTAGCCCTGCCGGAGAGCTGCCAGCAGCGCTACCCCAATGACTACCCCAAAGACTACCCCAAAACGGTTGAGAGACGGGCTGGTAGATGGGTGGGTAGAAATGGTTGATCGAGCGCCGAATGCTACGGAGACAACCATCTCAAGGCGTGAGCTGTACGAGCGGCTGTGGGTGGAGCCGAAGCGGGATGTCGCGCGTTCGTTTGGCGTCACGAGTGATCGACTCTCGCGGTTGTGCCGACGAAACAACATCCCGATTCCGGTGCAGGTTTCTGGAACCGGGGGCCGGAAGACAGGGCTACATTGAAGGTGGCGTTGCCGAACCCGGAGCAGGACTGGGAGATTTCCATCGAGCCATCCGCCGGGCACGTTCCCGATGGCCGGCCGACGGGGGCCCTCGGCATCCCGATCCCGGCGAAAATCACACGCTGGCATCCATTGATCCGCCAGACGCGATCCATTCTGAAGGACTGCTCTCAAGACGAGTATGGTCGGTATTCGGAGCATCCAGTACAGCGAGGCGGTCAACAGTCGGCCCTGCTCCGAATAACACGTGGGGCGTCAGTTGCGGATTCGCGACAGGGCGTCGGCTTCCCGCAACTGAATAGTTGTGGCTAAGTGTGGCTTTTCGATACGGACTGTGCAATGTTCAACTCAGGGAGACATGGAGACAGCGACCGCCATCCTACTGGCGGGGTATTCTGAGGGAGTCAGTGCATATGATAGAAAAGACAGACGTGTTGCTCTGTCCGGATGTTGGGCGGGTGATTATTCGCTTCTTCTCTCCCGGAGTTCAGGATCGCATTGAGCGCATCATCGGTCGAATCCTCGTCCTCAGCGATGAGGCGGTCACGACGGAGTTGTGTTTGGTAATGAACCATTTTGCCTCCAGGCATGACCAGATCCATAGTGTGTTTCTTCGACATTTTGACGTGGTCGTCCCTCACTTGATCACGGACATCCCACCTTCCGACGAGAGGAAGCTATTGATAGGGGCGTATTTCACAAGTGAGTACGCGCTTGAATCTGCGGCCCTCTTCAATCCATCCATCGTACTTCATCCGGACCAAAGCGGGTTGGAACCCGGAAGTGCCCGCTTCGTGTTGAGTCTAAGGGCCACCGGCGAGGGTCATGTATCTTCACTTGAGTTCAGGCAGGGGGTGATCGACTCCAATCACCGTATAGAGATCGATAAGCCCGGGCGTTTTGCGATGGATCCAGAGCGGATTCAGAATCCGACCTATGGAAAGGAAACGTACCGGGCAAAGCTCAACGAACTCGGCTTCAGGAATGATGTTTCGCAGACGGTGCTGGGCGGGCTGGGCGAAGAATTCTCGCTGGCGGATCTCAAAGACCGGGTGCGGCGAGTACGCAAGCCCAGTCTGCTGCACGAACGGGAGCTGATCGACACGCTGGATGGCATGGTGAACCTGGCCGAGCAAAACTACGATGTACGCTTTGCCGAAGAGCATGCGCTCGCCGAGCGTGTGATCTTCCCGAGGCGGGGGCATGAACGGAAAGCCATCGAGGATGCACGATTCGTTCGATTTGGGGAAGACAGCTGCTACTACGCTACGTTCACGGCAATCGACCGGAACACGTTCTTTCCGCAGCTCCTGAGGACGGAGGACTTCCGCTCCTTTCGGTTTATAACACTCAACGGAGCAGGGGTTGTCAACAAGGGCATGGCACTATTCCCCCGCAAGATCAACGGGGAATATGTCATGCTGTCTCGCCAGGATGGTGAGAACATTTTCATCATGTATTCCGACAATATTCATTTCTGGCAGGAGCCGGAAATGATCATGAAGCCATCCTTCCCATGGACATTTGTTCAGCTAGGCAATTGTGGTTCACCCATCGAAACCCCAGAGGG
>JADHWE010000067.1 GCA_016783675.1 Kiritimatiellia bacterium | reverse complement strand
CGACCTCAATCGGCTTCTCTCCGAGTAGGCATCAGCCCTTGTTCTCAGCTCGTTATCTGAGGTGCCACAATAGCCGTCCATCACCTATCGTGACCCAAATCCAGCGCCCCGCCATCAGCTATGCCGTCCACGCTCATTGTTCATGATGACGTGCGAGCTCGCGTTACGAAGGGCGTTGTAGAGGTCAATTCCGTCCGCAACGGTCCACCACTCAACCCACTCTCCATCAAACCAAAGAATGGACGGGTCGTAATTCTCAATCAGCTCCAGAAGTTGGTTCTTTTGGTAGTCGACATAGGTCTGCTTGTCACTGCCTTTGCCGCGATCGGTGAGAAAGGTACGTCCCCAGCGCCAGTTCGCGGTCTTTTTTTGCAAACTCGGCACCTGTGTCGGGTGATTCCAATCAAGCACACTGTAGTAGAGGCCGAACTTTAAGCCGTGTTTCTTGCAGGCGTCGTTGAGCTCGGCAAGGATGTCACGTCCTTTGAAGGGCGTACTGGCAACATCAAAGTCGGTGTATTTGCTGTCCCAAAGGCAAAAGCCGTCGTGGTGCTTGGACGTGATGACCAGGTATTTCATGCCGGCCGCCTTGGCGGTGCGGACAATGCGATCGGCATCAAATTGAGTCGGATTAACATCCTTGATCACTTCTGCATATTCTTCGCGGGGAATCTCCAAATTGGCGGCGATCCACTCTGAATACTTCCCGGGCGATTTCTGGCCCTTGAACTCGCCGCCCAGCTGTGAATAGACACCGAAGTGAATGAACATGCCGTATTGTGCATCTACGAACCATTGCATGCGTTCGTTGTAGGCATCGAGGGACTCTTCAATAAAGGTCGACTGCTTGACGGATCTAGCCTGAAAAGTCGACTCGAGGGAAACCTTGATCACAGTATCAAGCACGTCGATGGCCTTGGCCGGAAGGTCAAGCGCGATGGTTGATCCGTTTTGGGAGAGCGAGATCTTTTGATCAGCTCCCTTGGGTGCCAGGAAGGTTGCCGAGGCGGCTGTCGCCGGAACGCCCTCAACGCGAAGCTTGCCGTCGGAGGGCCACTTCATGACGTGGAGGTAGAGGGTCTTCCCATCCTTCGACAGGGAGGCATCGCCCCAGTCCGGTCGGGAGGGCAGCGGGTTCGCCTCGGTATCGTAAATCGACTCGTGGTTGTCCTGGATCCAATCACCGATGCCGGAGAATAGCTCTACCGCCCTGGGATCGATCTTGCCGTTGCCCATCGGGCCGCAGTTGAGCAGGTAGCTGCCCCCGGCACAGGTCGTGTGGACCATGCGATGGATGAGTTCCCGCAGGGAATGATAATGATGTGCGCCGTGGGCCTTGTAGCCATACGATGAACTTACACTGTCGGGTGACTCGGTGGTAAGAGGGAGCTTCTTTGGAGGTACCTCTTGGTCCCCCAGCGAGAAGTAGTCGAAGACCTCGAGCATTTCCGGGGTTATGACCTGTCTGGAGGAAGCTCCAGCCATGGTGAAAAGGCGGGAGTTGATGACGCAGTCGGGGTTAATCCGGCGCACGGCATCGCGGAATAGGATGGCGCGTTCTCTGGTCATGTTGCGGGGGGTGTCGAACCAGATGAGGTCAATTTGGTAGTTCCTCAGCAGCTCCTCGATTTGCGGCAGGGCCTTGCGCGCAATGTAGGCGTCCATGTCGGGTTCACGATCCTCCGGCAGCTCGGGGTGGATGCTTTTTAGCGTTCCTTCCCTGGTGAACGACGAGGAATCCGGGTCGCTCCAATCTTTGGCCTGCGAGTAATACACCCCGAACTTCAGTCCGTGCTTGTGGCAGGCTTCGGAGAGTTCCTTGATGATGTCGCGCTTGAAGGGCGAGGCATCCATCACATCGTAATCCGAGCAGGCGGAATCGTAGAGCGCGAAGCCGTCGTGGTGCTTGGAGGTGATGACGACATGGCGCATGCCGGTGGCTTTGAAGAGTTTCACCCACTCCTCGGCGTCGAATTCCGTGGGGTTGAACTGCCCCACGACCTCCTTGCGGTATTCCTCGTAGGGGATGCCGAGATCCATCTGGACCCACTCGGCGTAATGTTTTGGGGTTACGCGGTCCTTGTATTTTCCGGCAAGCGGGGAATACGCACCGAAGTGGATGAATGCGCCGAACTTCGAATCACGGAACCACTTGTTCAACCGGGCCTCCGTCTCCGGCGGGTGCTTCAGCGTAGGGGGCATGAGTTTATCGAAGTCCTTGTTCCTTTTCTGTCCAGCATGGAGAGAGATCGTGCAGAAGAGGACGAGAAGGAGGGAGCTAAAGACCGTTCTCATAAAGGACTCCATTCATATCATTCTTGTTCACATGCTTCCTGGGCACCGGGATTCCTTGACGCTCCCCATCATCTCACCCTCCACACACCTTCACAATGGTGACTGTACATCAAACGGGAACCGTGATGCATCATTTGGAGTACCCACGTGTTGCACTCCGCGTCATCGTGCATCGTTATGTGATCTGCCATGGGCAAACCCCAACGGGGGGCACGCGACACTGGACTATTGACACCACGCCTATTATCATGCATGATAATAGCATGAACTCGAAAGCCACCATATCGGCGCAACTTAGAAGCAGGCGTCGCGAGAAGGGGTTATCGCTCTCGGATGTCGCGCGGCGGGCCGGGACATCTCCCGCTACGCTTTCGCGCTACGAGAACAGCTGGACCCGGTTCGAGACATACACACTTCGAAAGCTCGCCCTCGCGCTGGATTGCGAACTTGCGATTGAGCTTCGCCCAAAGACGCGGTCGAAACGCAACCTTCGTAGTCGACAGGAGATCTGCAAACAGCTCGGTCGGCTCTTCTGGGACCATCCGCTCACGCCGGAGGATCTTGCGAAACATGCTGCATGGGTGACCGAACGCGTCCTCGAATACGGTGATCTCGATGATGTTCGTACGCTACATGATACAATGGGGCGCGAGGCCTTTCTCGCGGCCGCTGCGGAAGCTCACCGCGTATCCCCACGAACCCGGAATTTCTGGATCCAACTCCTCGAGATGGAAGGAATCCCATGCACGAAAAAGTACTCCCGAAACACAGCCTGGAACTCCTGAGTGCGCTGGGGAAAGACCCCTCGCCTCTTCTGACGGGATGGACGCTTGCCGGCGGAACCGGCCTGGCATTCCATTTGGGTCACCGCATTTCGGACGCTGTCAACTTCTGCCGTACGGACGACATGGATGTCCGCGCACTGCACGACGTGCTCGCCTCGCACGGCCCCTACGAAACGCTGCAGGAGGCCGATCACACGCTGACCGTTATCATCAAGAACACAAAGCTGTCGTTCTTCCGCGTCCGTGATCCATTCCTGTTCGACACCCTACCCCACCGATTCTTCACCATCGCGTCCATTGGCGACATCGCATTGAAGAAGCTAATCGCCATATCCGGTCGGGGCAGCCGCAAGGACTTTGCGGATCTCTACACAATTCTGCAGGACGAGCCTACCCTCGAAGCCTACTTTGAGATGCTGGCCAGGAAGTACGGCGAGAGTCGGGTCAACACCTATCACATCCTGAAGAGTCTCACCTACTTCGACGACGCGGAATCGGAGCCCATGCCCCAGATGCTGGTCCCGTTCGACTGGAAAGAATGCAAAGCCTTCTTTGTCCGCGAGGCTCGCGCCATCGTTCTGCCATAATAGCCCAGGAGCCGGCGGCGGGCACCTCGAACGTGATTTCCCGGGCGCCCAGTTTCAGACGGCATGGCGTTCCGACGGTCTCATCCGGATAGGCCAACAGCAACTCGATCCGGTAGGTTCCTGCTTTGAGGTCTGCCAAATGCCAACCCGGACGTGCACTACGGGGCAGCCCCTGTGGTCCTATTCCTTCAAGGCATCCGGATAGGCCATCAGCGCCATGCGTCGCTTCAGATCGTCGACAAACGCGCAGAGCTCCGCAAGTGACAGCGGCTTGATCAAGTAGTCGGGCAGTTCTGTGATCTGCAGAGAATCCAGAAGCAGAGAGACCATGGCCGGGTCCAGACCGCCATCCTTCTGTTGAGCTTCTTCGAAGTAGTCTTCGATGCGGTACCCATCCTTTTCGAGAAAACACAGGTCCACGATATCCTTCAACTCGCAGCGGCTTATTAATGTGGTGATCTTGTTAACCACAATCTCATGAAGGGTGTCGACCCGGACGTCATCAATCCAGGGCTTATCTGGATCAACCTGTGGGCTGATATCGAGGACCATATCGATAATCTCACTATCCTCTCCTCGTACAAGTTGATAGCGACTGAATGTTGGGGCGTCGCGCCGCAGCTCCAGGATCGCACCGAGATCTTCGGCGCACACACGCATCACGCCGTCCAACTCCAGCCATTCCGGCCGATCCGGGGAGAACAGGTCCACATCGTAGGAATGCCTGTGCTCAAGATAGAAGAGACCCAACGCGCTCCCGCCCGTCAGAAAGAACCGCTTCTCCCGGGCAAAGAATGCCTTGAGAAAGTCCCGTTTCAGCGGGGTGACGGCTTTAGAGTTTTCCCAGCTCATGCCAGATCCTCAGCAGATAGGTCCACAACGGGCGAGCCGGACCAAGCCAGCGACTGATGCCGTCGAACTCGCGCTGAACTTCGGTCGGTTTCAGGAAAAACCACACTTCAGGAGTTTTCAGCTCACGCATCAGCCACGCCATGATGCGGTGTCGCTCCACGCCCTCCGTGGACGCCAGCCGCTGCCGAATGTCCGCCACAGTCCATTGGCGATCCCAGCAGATATACGGCACGGTGTCGTCCATCCATTCGTGTGTTACATTGGTTGTCATGCGTGTAGAGACTAGCAGAAACACGACTCCCGGGCAAGAGGCAGACGCACCCTGACCGTTCTCACCAAGGGTTCCTAACGTCCGGTTCTACTTGTTGAAGCCCTTGTGGTTCATGAATTCCCAAATGCGGTCCATCCATGTATAGCTGCCCGTGCCCGGGGCGGCCTTGTTCTGGAAGCAGTGACCGCGTTTGGCAAGCGTGTGGAGATCGGACTGGATTCCCATACGGCGAAGCTGTTCCCAGCATTTCACCGAATTCATTGCGGCATGGCCGTCCGCATCGCCGTGGATAAACAGCATCGGACACGTCGCAAGGTCGAATGCAAACTCAGGAACAGGCCTCGCATCGTCCTCGTTACCGCCCTTCGCATTCACACCATTCGGGCCGTCCGTGAGCGAGTATGCCGGATAGATCGCAACCGCCCACTGTATGTTACAGGGCAGCTTGTCGAGGTTGTCGATATGCCAATAGGAACGCTGTTTCGAGCTGGTCGCACCCATGAGCGTCAGATGCCCGCCGGCTGAGGATCCCATGATCCCGATGCGGTCGGGATCAAGCCCCTTCGCCTCGGCCTGGCTACGGACGATTCGGATGGCGCGCTGCAGGTCCTGCCAGGCGGTCGTATGCTTGGCCAAACCGCCCTTCGGACGCGGCGTACGGTATTTCATCGTCACGACCGTCATCCCCTTTGCATTCAGATAACGTCGCGTGGGCGCTACTTCGAATCCCTCCGGGCGGTTGTTATAATAGGCGCCGCCCGAATAGATGATCTGAATCGCCTTCGTCTTGAGTTCCTTCGGCATGTGCCACTCAAGATAGGGCTGACACTGATTCGCCTGCACATCCGGCATCCTGCCTTCCGGCCAGACCGGCTGCTTGCTATGTTCGCCGCGCGCATCGTCGTTCGGATAGCGGGACATTAGATCGACTTCCGCAGCGAGACGCCCGTCAAAATTCATCTGACGGAAAAACTCGGCGATCCGGTCCATCCAGTGGTCGTAGGCTGTACCGTCCTCGCCCTTGTTCGGATTACCCATGAACCCGTGACCACGATCCGCAAAAAGGTGAACCTCAGCCGGAATCTTCATCCGGCGCAGCTGACGATAAATTTGGGTGGATCCATTTGGCGAATAGACATCAGTCCCGCCGTGGAACAATGCCATCGGACAGGTCTTTGCATCAAATTTAAACACGTCCGAGAGTTCTACATCAATCGCATCGCCATCGCGCATATTGGGGCCGGTGAGTCCGTCCGTAAGTGCGTAGGCGGTATAGATCGGCACCGCCCAGTTGACGTGGCACGGAAGCTGGTCGAGATCGTCCACCGGCTCGTAGGCTGACGTGAGCGCGCTGGTCGCGAGCAAGACCGTCAGGTGCCCCCCCGCAGAGAATCCTAACGCCCCGATCTTCTCCGGATCGAAGCCACGCTTCTCCGCATCCTTGCGTACGAGCCGGACCGCGCGCTGCCCGTCCTCCCAGGCGCTCTGATAGATCGGAAGCCCTTTCGGACGCGGCGTACGGTAGGTCAAGCTCACGCAAACGAAGCCGAGTTCGGTGAACTTCTTCGCGACCCAGTCAATCGTCCTCCAGTCGCAGCAATTCTGATAAGCGCCGCCGGAAATGAGCAGCATGCATGCGCCGTTCTTCTCCGCCGGTGCCTCGTACCAATCGAGATGCGGCATCGCATGTTCCGCGGCCTTGAATTCCGGTGCCTTCACCTCCCCGGTGGTCGCCGCAATCTGCTGGGGCTGGAAATCAGGAATCTTCCCCTCCGGCCACAGCGCGACCCGCTCCCCGGCGGACGCCAGAACAGCAACCAGCAACCAGGCACACAGAATCAACAGTCTTTTCATCGTATCGCTTCCTCTATCTTCTTTTCGTGAAAACCATGAATGGAAACACCAAATCCGGATGCGGCCGTCAAGCGTAACGTACCCGAATGGTAGAGATCATCTGCGCTGGGCCTGCTACAGTTCCCAGGGGTTCAGGACGGGAACACTGCTCGGGGCTACGTCCGATGTGTTGCGAGTCACTAATGTCATGCCGTGGATCAATGCCGTAGCGGCGAGTTGGCCATCCAGGACGGGGATGGGTGTACCGTCTCTCTCAGCCTTCCCGGAAATCTCCCCCCAGCGACAGGCGGTTTCATAGTCGAAAGCCAGAATACGGCCGGCAAACCGCCGCTTGAGATCATGATCCACCCACGTACGCAACGTGTGCCTTCGTCTCTCATCATCCAGCTTGGCAATGCCCTTCCCGATTTCCCCGAATGTGAGTACACTGACGAACAGGGACAGCTCATCCTGTTCACGCACCCACGCGACAACGCCCTTGGCGGGCTTCTTCTTGATCAGCTCAGATATCACGCACGTATCGACCAGGTATCTCACAGCTCGACACCCCTTCCGTACTCGCGCTTACGATCAAGATCAACCTCGCTATCGGACAGTGGTGAGCGCTGAAGGAATCTAACCAAATCTCCCTTGGCGCCCGAGAGTTCGCGAAAAGCGCTTATGGAGACCATCACCGCCGTCTCTTTCCCGCGACGCGTGATCGTCTGTGGTCCCTCATGCAGGGCATGTTCGACCACCTCGCTGAACCGGTTCTTGGCATCTTGTACTGTCCACACAGTGTCCATGTCGGCATCCTCCATAGATAGCTAGCCTGTCTAGCTATAATATGCCCTAAATCCCTTCCCGCGTCAACGCACATCTTCTTAGACCTAATCACAGAGGTCTATCTCGGGCGCCGCACTTTCAAACCGCCCCGCCTACCGCCGCACTCTTCGACCGGCGTTTACAATCCCCGCACCAGCCCGCCCGTCTCGGTCCCACTCGGTCTGAAATTCACGGTTGCATACGCAACAGGAGGGAGGTACCATGTTTACAGATGAAGGAGTTGTAAACACATGAGTACGGTTACCATATCATTGCGACTGCCTCGGAGTGAAGTGGGGCGACTGGAGAAGCTGGCGCGTGAGTTGGGCACGGAGCGACCGGCGTTTCTGAAGCGTGCCCTTCAGCGGGGTGCCGCCGACCTGATGTTCGAGCGGGCCTGCCAGGCCTATCGCGATGGCGAAGCCACGCTAACGCGCGCCGCGGAAATCGCAGGGCTCTCACTGCGCGAGATGATACACAGGATGCGAAGTGCAGACCTGGAGTTGAACTACGGGGTCGACGACCTCGCAAAGGATTTGCAGGCATGATTGTCGTTGCCGACGCCAGTCCTCTCATCTTTCTGGCAAAGATTCGTCAACTCGACCTGATTCATGCTCTCTTGGGCCGCGATATTCGTCTACCCCAGGCCGTCCGCCGGGAACTGTTTGCCGGGCCGATCGACCCGGTTGAGCGCGACCACCTTGACGAGTTCCTCGCCGATTGCCGGATTGAGACGGTGCGGCGTCCCCGCTGCTTCGCAAGCGCGATGAGCGCTGCCGACAACGCGGCCCTGACCCTGGCGTTGCGATGCAACGCAGATCATCTTCTGTGCGATGAACGCGTCACGCGAAGTATGGCCGAGATCGAAGGAATTCGCCCGCTTGGGACACTCGGCCTTCTGCTGCGAGCCGTCGACAAGCGCCTCATCCCGGGCGCTGAGGCAAGGCGACTGATCGATCTACTGGTAAGCACACACAACTTCCGCATCGGCGTCGAAGTCTACCAAGCGGTATTGGCCAGGTTACCGTCAGAGAAATAGAGCACCACCTCGGTCCGCCATTGCCCTCATCGGCGCACGATTAGCTCTCTGCCCCCCTCCCCCAGGATGTCCTACGGCGCAATCCTGATGGTTGTCGGTTCGGTTGTTTCCAACCGCAGCCAAATCACGAGCGTGTTGCCCTCGAGTTCCTGTTCCAGACCGATCCGAATGTCATCCGCGGCAGGTTTTCGATCATTGACCTTAATCTGCGCTGTCGCGCCAACAGGCCAGTTCCTGATGACAATAGCAGGATTGACCAGCGGGCTTTTCGAGCTCGCGCCAATGCTTAACTTCAGCGTGGCGGACTTGCTCGGATCAAGCGCCTCCAACACGTAGGCCTTCTGCTCCATGTCATAGCCGTTGCTCTTGTAGCTACCGGAAACAATCGCCAGTTCCGGTGCAGAGACCCAGGACTTGCCCAATCCGGCCAGGTCTGGAACGCCCTTGTCAGTCATGCCATGCAGCATCAGGTGCGTCTTGGAGTTGGCGGTGGAACGGTGGAGTTCCCAGCCCCTCCAGACACTCAGCGAGGTATGCGCAGGTTTCGAAGCATCCCACGCCGGGGTGGTGGACGACATGCCATGTGCGACCGGCCAATGGTTCCAATGGTGGAAGATGGAATGCGGTTCCTTTCCACGGAATTTGGCAATCTTCACCTCCGGCGTCGGCGGCACAATCATAAACGGCTTGAGCCCGGATTTCAGGTTGATGATCTGAATGCAGCTCAAATTGGGCAATCCAGGAAAGACGCCACCTTTGACCGCCACATCCGGCCAAGTATAGTCGACAACATCGCCAGCCAGGTTTCCGATCGATACAGCGGTATCCTCAATATTGTCTTTCGGCAAACTCCCGGGAGCGTGGACGATGATCGCCTCCTGCCAGTCGGTAAACTCATCGATCGCTGTAGAATGCAGGGTAATCGAACGGACGCCCACCATATCGGGATAAATCGTATAGGTTTCATCCACCCAGTCACCTAGTCCGGAGTAAGGATCTTGATACGGATGCTTGAGCTTCAGGCCCACTGGAGCGTAGCGCCAGTGAATCACGGTGCGCGCCGGACTGGAGTGAATCACGCGCACATTGGAAAAACGGCACATTTTGTCACTCATCGGCTCGACGCAGCCTTTACAGCCATCCGAATTGCCTCGGCGTCCCACAAACTGGTTGTTGTACCAGATGTCATTGTCAGTCACCCAGTGCGGGATGTAGCTGGTGCCGCGCCAGAACACGAAATTTGCGCGGGAAGGCGCAGGGGGAGGTGTTGATTTCCCCATCCTCCCCCCGGCTTTCTGATTGACGCAGATCGGCAGCGCCTCGTAGATTGGAACGAATGAAAGACGAGACGACAGCACAGGGGGCCGCTCCACAAGCACCTGGACTGGATCAGGTTCATGCGCTGGTCAATGATTTTGCCCGTCTCGTGCGAGATCATTTCGGAAAGCGGGTGCGTGACGTCTGGCTGTACGGATCCGCCGCTCGGGGCGATTGGACCTCCGACTCAGACATCGATGTCCTGGTCATCCTCCATAACGAAGAGCAAGGTGACATCGAGTGGCTCGTGGAGACTGCCTACCGGAAGGGACTCTCTGAACATCACCTTTTGCTGCAACCCGTCCTACTCACCACCAAAGAGGTTGACCACCTGGCCGCCCGGGAACGTCGCTTTGCGCGCGACGTTTTGCGCGAAGGAATTGCCGCATGACAGACGACAACTGCATCACGAACGCACAGGACGAAGCACGCCCGGGGAGACGAATGCCTCGCAGAGGCGAAGTACCTGCTTGAAGGGAGCTTCTTCAATGCGGCTGTTTCCAAGGCTTACTACGCAGCCTTTCATTGGACCCTGGCGCTCCTGATGCTGAAGGGGCTCGAGCCCAAGACACATCGTGGTGCCACCCAGCTTCTTCACCTCCACTACGTCGAACCGGGAACCTTGTCAACAGCCACTGCGGCAGCGCTGGGCCAACTCGAGACCTACCGCGAACTGAGTGACTACAACGCCAAGGCGTCGTTTGACCAGGCACGAGCCGAGGCAGAACTGGAGCAGGCCGAGACTTTCATCGCAGCCTGTCGCCCCCTGGTCGGTTGATCCTCCCACACCACCCTCCGCCTGCAACGCATCTTCCGCAAGCGATTCAACACCACACCCATTGCGTGGCGGAAGGAGCAGGAGGAGGCTGCAGGGGTGCAGCCCCGTCGCTAGCGAATCCGAATCAGCGTACCCATCCTTGGAGTACCAATGACATCAATCTCCTGGAGAACGATGCGGTCAGTATCAGCCGGATCTGCATAGGTGAACTTCAATGCGTCAACGCCTGTAGCCAGATAGCCATCCAGGTAGTGGGTGAGGCCAGAGAATCGCGAACAGACATCATCTGGGTCTGATATGCATCATCTGGGAAGAGACAGAAGAATGGAAGGCTGGAAGAATGGAATGATGGAATGATGGGAGCTCAGCGGGGTCCGTGCCCTTCCCTCACTGAGCGTCACTCAATCGTGACAGAAAGCGCTGTCGTTCCGCCTGTGGGAATCCACAGAACCAGGTCGGTCCCGTCAAGCGTCTGCCGTTGGCCCTGGAGATAGTCGCGGTGCGCCAGGAGTTGGCCATCCAGCTTGACCTGCACGACATCCTCGCCCCAGCCCTTGACTACAACGGCCAGACCATCGACCGGGGAAGCTGCGCTGGCCTCTAGCGTGAACTCGAGAGGTGTCCCACTGTCGTCCCGCGTGAAGTGATACGCGCGTTCGGCTGGGTCGTACTTTACGCCACTGAACCCGGCCGCACAATCGGTCACGGCCGGGGGCTCAAGCCATGAGGCGGCCAGGGACGTGAGTTCGTTCACCGGACGATCGGTCAGGCCATTGAGCATCAGGCGCGTGACACTGTTCTCCGTGCGGGAATACTCCTGCCAGTCTCTGAGATTGAAGAGCGACGAGTGTGAGGGCCGCGCGGCCGATGTGGCATTGCGCGTCCACGACTTATCCATGGAGACCGGCCAGTGGTCCCAGTGATGGAAGTTCGAGCCCTCCTTGTGACCTTTGAACAGGTCGACCAGCAGGTTACGCGGATCAACAAACATGAACGGCTTCTGCTTCGCCTTCAGATTGATCACCTGGATACTGCAGTCAGCCGGTATATCCTCGAGACTGTCCGGCGACCCGTTCTCATCCCAGGTGTAGCGCTTCGCGTCGCCTCGCAGGTTGGCCAGCGTCATGGCCTCGGGCTCGATATTGTTCTCGGGCAGCGTGCCGGGTTGATTGATGATGATCGCTTCATGCCACTCGATGAACTCGTCCGGGGCAGCCGTGTGAATCGTGATCTTCCGCACACAGGCACCATCCGGGTAAACCGTGTAGTACTCATCCACCCAGTCGC
This sequence comes from Kiritimatiellia bacterium, assembly GCA_016783675.1. Taxonomy (GTDB): domain Bacteria; phylum Verrucomicrobiota; class Kiritimatiellia; order UBA8416; family JABMPJ01; genus JABMPJ01. The sequence goes on along the minus strand of JADHWE010000067.1, from coordinate 364 downwards.
CCCATCCTTTCTCGTCAAGGTACGGATGCGTGTAGTGAACGTCGACCGGGGCATAGCGCCAATGGATCACCACGCGCGCTTCTGTGTTCTCAATGATCCGTACGTGCGAGAACTTGCAGAGCTTGTCCGACATTGGTTCGACACACCCCTCGCAGTCACAGCAATTCGACAAGCGCTCGCAGAACTCGTTAGTGTACCAGATCCCGTTCTCCGTCACCCAACAGGGGATGTAGCTGGTGCCGCGCCAGAAAACCAGCCGGTGCCCGCCGTTATCGAACCGCACCACAATATCGGCATGCTCGCCCACCCGCCACGGCGCATCCCACTCCTTGGAATAGGCCAATGTCGTATAGTAAGCACCAAA
>JADHWE010000066.1 GCA_016783675.1 Kiritimatiellia bacterium | reverse complement strand
GATTTTTTTGACCGTCGGAGACGTAGATATTCCTGCACAGATCCCGGCCCGCTTTCGCACACTGTAGATCAACCATAAAGGCACGTATTGTTCGATGTTATGCGCAAATCACTCGTTGGGAAATCCGGATATAGCCCAATATACTCTTCGAGTTCACCGGGTGTCGTGTAGAAGTAAGAGCTAATCCGTTTTTCGTCTTCGGTCATTTCATCCCGCGACGGAATGCCCGCCGCCTTGAGCCTCTCTCGATTTTCATCGCATCGGCGCTTAACGCCTTCCCATAACTTCTTCATGCTCTCCCGGTGATGCTTCGCTTCCGGGCAATTGGATTTTTCCTTCAGTCGACCAAACTCCTCGTGTTCCGCGTCTGTCATGTCGCACATACGCTTAGCTGATAGTTCCAGGTAGCGCTTCCGCGCCGCCGTCATTCTGCCTTGGCGTGAGAGTTCTTCACTAGTCCGTGCCGCGTCTGTTTCAATCTGCTTCGCAAACTCCTCGTTACGCTTACGCCATGCTTGCGCCGTGGTGCATTCCGACTGTTTAAGCAACACCATCATTTCATCAGCTTCCGCTTGTGGTCTGACTCGCTTTTCCAGTAGTACGCGCAACCTGATTTCTTCCGCGTCGTTCTTTTTCATTCTGCACCACCTTCCAACAGTTCGGCTTTGATCGTTTTGACGTTCTTTGCCGTGAGTGATTCGACCAGCTCGCGCGCCCAATCTGGCAACGGTTCGCGGTGGGTTTCTCCATTCCCCGAGAATGCCGGTAGAGCCTGCGCCACGTCCCGCGCGGTGATCTCGTTTACATGGGTGTAGTGCTGAGTCATTGCCGGGTTCGAGTGGCCCACACTGGCCTGTATGATCGCGCCAGGAGTACCGGCGGCGGCGTGCATGCTTACCCATGTATGACGCAAGGAATGGAAGCCCACGTCTACCACTGCCGTCTTGCCGGTGGCCTCTGTGATTACTTTCCCCGCGTCGTCACGTTCCGGGGTGCCGTCGGCATCGCGCTTGATCCGGTGGCCGGTGGCGGGTGCGTGCGTGTCTATGCCACACTCCCAAATGTGAGCCCGTACCGCGTTCGTGATCTTGACCGCGTCGCGGTGATACTGCTTCTCAATATCGGGCAAGACAAAGCCGGTCCGCTTCTTGGCCGGTGTTTCTGATAGCCGTTCGTGGAGTGCGGGGGGGATTCCCACCACTACCGGCTTGCCGCTTCTGGCCGTCTTGTTCGGTATGCGCCGGATGATCCCGCGGGCAAGATCCACTTCCCCCCATGTGAGGGTTGCACAGTCCCCGAGTCGGAGCCCGGTGCACGCGCCAAGGTAGAGCAACAAAGCAAGATCGCCCTCGGCCCGATCCAGAATCGCGGTCAGCTCTGGAATGGTCAGCTCGCGCTTGCTGTGCGGCCGTTGCACCTTGCGCTTGATCTTCTCGAACGGGTTAGCCGTGATCCTTGCCACGTCGGCCAGTGAGCGAAACGCCAGCCGCAAGAAACCAATATGCTTGTTGAACCGATTCGGAGAGAGTCCGGCCGCCGTCAGGTCAGCCGCATAGTCGGCCGCCGTTGCCGGTGTCACGTCCCGGAGATATGCCGCGGCGGTGTGGGCCTCGGTGATCCAGTTCTGAAAGCGGGTCCAGTGACCCTCATACTGTCGGAGCGTTGCCGGTCCCGAGTCTGGCCGTTCGGGTGCCCGGAGATAGGCGGCCCACGCGTCTTTGATCTGTAGCGGGGGGTTCGCTTCGTCTATGGCGGCGGCGTGGTCCTGCTCGGCATCGCGTATGCGGTTCTCGATCGCTTTGAGGGCCTCGACCTGGTTGCCGGTCTGGTAGGGTGCCAGGATCCGCTTGCGCTCGATCTCGGCTGTCTTGCGGTCGGTGATGGCCTTGCCGCTTTCATCCTTGAGCGCTACCGTCTTGCGTTTCTTTTCGACCGTGTAGGTCAGATAGAAAACCCCGGCCGCCGGGGAGTCTGCCGCCACCTGCTTTGAGCCTACCTTCTTGAACAAGCGCCCGGTGCCCCGTTCTGCACGCTTGCGCCTGCCGTTCGATTTGTTACTCTGTTTCATGACGCTGCCGCCTCTCTTTGTTTGTCGGTTCGATTCGTTAACTGTCTTGAACCTACGTCAAAAGGGCGGCGGTCGTCAACAATAAACAACCATAGACAACCACATTGATATAAAAGCCTTTGTTTACAGGAGTTTTAAACGGACTCATAATCCCTAGGTCGCTGGTTCGAGTCCAGCTGGGCCCACTCTAGTGAAAGCGAGCGTATTCTTATGAACCAGCCTCAAGCCCCGATTAACCTCGACGATTTACGCCGGCGACTGAGCGGCAGCGGCATCTGGGTAGCCGCGGCCATCTTCGTCTTCGCCATCTTTGTGGCCAAGACGATTCGTATTCAGGAGGTCAGCGGCGAGCAGATCGGGTTTCTGCTTAACCGTATCACGGGCAATATCGAAGTCATAGACAGCTCCGGCAAACAGATCTTCAATGGGCTGACCAAGCAGTTCTATGTCATGGAGAAGACACTGCAGACCCTCGAGATGACCGAGCAGATAGGGCGCGGCGACCGGGCCGAGCGCGATGATCTCAAGATCAAGACCGTCGACGGCAGCGACGTCTACGTTGACCTGAAGGTGCAGTACCGCATCAACACCGATATGGCCGAAGCGATCATTCTCACCTCCGGCCCCGGCGAGCAGTACAAACAGAAGTGGGCGCGTGACTACATCCGCTACATCAGTCGCAACTATCTCGGCGAACTGACGACCGAGGAGTTCTACGATTCCAACAAGCGGGATGCCAAGGTCGATCTCGCCCGTGCCGAGTGCAACAAGCGGCTGGAGCGATTCGGCATTCGCATCGACCACATCCTGATTCCACGCCGACCTCACTTCTACGCGGAATATGAAGAGATGATTAAAAAGAAAAAAGAAGCAGACCAGACCGTGCAGGCCCAGCAGTCCAAGGCTCTGGCGGCCAAGCAGAAGCAGGAAACCGAGACGGTCCAGGAAACCAACCGCAAGAACGTGGCCGTCGAACAGTTCGAGGGAAAGATGCAGCAGAATGTTATTGCGGCGGAAGCAGAAGCCGATAGAACCATGAAACAGGGCGACGCGTACTACGAGCAGAAGACCATCGCGGCCGAGGCCGAGTTCTACCAACTCCAGAAGCGTGCGGAAGCGATCACCGCCCAGAAGGCCGCCGAGGCCGCCGGCATCAAGGCGCTGCGCGAGGCCCTTGAGGGACCCGGTGGGGCCAACATGGTCAAACTGGAGTACGCCCGCAAACTCAAGGGGGTGGCCATCACAGGGAAGCCGTTCTCGGTCGAAGGGTCCGTCGAACGATTCGAACATCTACGCGGCGCCGAAACAATCGGCGTGCCTGCAAAGTAACCAGATTCTTACACAGAGGACAATATCATGAAGAGCATCAAAGCAATATCAGTCATCGTGATCGCCATCATTCTAGGCGGATGGCTCACGGTTCAACTTCTGACCGTAGACATACCCATCGGCAAGACCGGGGTCAGGATTCAGCAATACGGCATCTTTGGCAAGAAGGGCGTCGTACAGGCCGACTTCGGACCGGGGTGGCATCGCGACCTTGGACCGATCGACTCCTGGGTCGACTACGACAGCACCGTCCAGACCCTCGAAATGACCAAACAGGCCCGACATGGCAGCAGCGCCGGTGAGGACGACGTCAAGGTACAGTCGGTCGACGGCAACAAGATCTCTCTTGATGTGACCGTAAAGTACCGCATTGCCGAGGGCATGGCCCACAAACTCTACGAAGACACGGGTTCAGGGACAAAGTACCGCGCAATCGTGCGCAACGAAGCGGAGAAGGCCAGCATGGGCCGTTTCGGCCAGATGACCACCGAAGAGTTCTACGACCCCAAGGAGAAGCGGCGCCGGTCTAAAGAGGTCTTCGATGAACTAACGGCCTCGCTGGAAGACAACTATATTGAAGTGATCGACGTGCTGATCCGCAACGTTGAGTTCGACCCCAAGTACGAAGCCAAGATCCGCAGCAAGAAGCTGGCCGACCAGGAGGTCGAGCTCAACAAATCGATGGCCGATGCCGAACGTATGAGCGGGAAGACGCAGGTCATCGAGGCCGAGACCAAGAAACTGATTGAGATTATCACGAAAGAAAAAGAAGCCGAACTGATTGGAATGGAGGCCAAGACCGACCTCCAGATCGCCAAGATTGAGGCACAGTACAAGAAGTACGTCACCGAGAAGACCGCCGATGCCGACTTGATTGCAGACCAGAAACAGGCCGCCGGACAGCGCTTGGTCAAGGAGGCCGAAGCCGAGGGCGAGCGCCTCCGCAACGAGGCCCTGGCGGGCGCGGGTGGCGACATCATGGTGGCTCTCGAGGCCGCCAAAAACCTACAGCTCAAGGACGTGACTGTCTCTACGCTCGAAGTCGACCTGCTGGATGTAAACCAGATGGCTGAGAAGCTTGGGGTTCCCGCAGAGAAGAAGTAGAGCCCCACTGCCATGGCCTATCGTCCGAAACATATCGCTGAATACGTTGCGATGCGCCTTGTCGTGGGACTCGTTCAGATTGTCCCCTACCGCGTCCTCCTTTTCTTAGGGTGGACTGTAGCGGGACTCACCTTCTTGCCCGGCAGGAAGCGACGTCGCGAAACCGAGAGGCGGATCGCCAGCGTACTGGGCCCGGACACTTCACCGAAGCGCCTGCACCACATCGCCTGGATGTCATGGCGAAATACCATCTTCAATACGTTTGAGGCACTCCGGATACCCAAGACGTCGGCGGCATGGGTAGAGAAGCACTTTGATCCCGGTGAGATGCTCGATGCGATGGCCCCGGAACGTGATGCCGGGCGTGGCGCCATCATTGCCCTGCCACACACGGGGAACTGGGAGATGGCGGGTCTTGCCTGTCACGTCCACCGTTTCCCGATCATCATCATCGTCGGGAAGCAGCGCAACCCCTTGACTAACGACTACCTGCATGAGCTACGCGCAGCCGCGGCGTCCGTCATTATTGAGCGCGGCACCGATGTCATGCGCCCGATCATGCGACACCTGAAGAAGGGCAAATACCTGGCCATCCTGCCTGACGTCCGCATGCCCTACCCCGACCTCTCGATTCCCTTCCTGGGTGGTACGGCCAACCTGGGCAGCGGCATGGCGCTTTTTGCCCGCATGACAAACCTACCGATCTACCCCTGCTGCGTCGTGCGCGACGGATGGACGCGCCACCGGATTGCCGAGACCTACCCGGTCGTCCGTCCCGACAAAACACTCGACAAGACGGAAGATATCGAAAGAATGACCGCCTCCGTGATAGCCAACTTCGATGCGGCCATCCGGAAGTACCCGGAACAGTGGTTCTGGCACAACAAGCGGTGGGTGCTGGACCCGGTGAAGCAACAAGAGACGGAAGATAAACATGGATGAACAGGATAGAGAGGATGATTACCTCTCTAGTCCATCTTGTTCATTTATGTGAATACACAGAAGACGAGGGAATCGATGATCAGAGTTAATCCGAATTATAGTAAGCTTCAGGCTTCTTATCTCTTCTCCACGATCGCCAGGAAGGTCAGCGAATTCCAGGCCGGCAATCCGGACAAGGACATTATCAAGCTGGGGATCGGCGACGTCACGCACGGCCTGCCTCCGGCCTGCATCGACGCCATGCACAAGGCGGTCGACGAGATGGCCGTGGATGGTACGTTCCGTGGCTACGGCCCCGAGCAGGGCTACGACTTCCTGCGTGAAGCCATCGCGCAGCGCGATTTCGCCTCACGCGGTGTCGACATCGCCGCCGAAGAGGTGTTTGTCAGTGACGGCGCCAAGTGCGACAGCGGCAACATCCAGGAGCTTTTTGCGCAGGACGCGCGTATTGCCGTGCCTGATCCGGTCTACCCGGTCTATGTCGATACCAACGTCATGGCGGGCCGCACCGGCGAGTGGCAGGACGGACGCTACAGCGGACTTGTTTACCTCGAGAGTACCGAGGACAACCACTACGTTCCGGGTCTCCCGTCCGAGCCGGTCGATCTCATCTACCTCTGCTTCCCCAACAACCCCACCGGCGCGACCGTTACGCATGACGAGCTCAAGACCTGGGTAGACTACGCGCGCGCGAACAAGGCGCTGATCCTGTTTGATGCCGCCTACGAGGCCTTCATCCGAGATGACTCCCTCCCCCACAGCATCTACGAGGTAGAGGGGGCCAAAGAGGTGGCCGTGGAGTTCCGCAGTTTCTCCAAGACGGCCGGATTCACCGGTACGCGATGCGCCTACACGATCGTGCCGCACGCTTGCCGCGTCTTCGACGGCTCCGGCAATGCGCAGGAACTGCACGCGCTCTGGAACCGCCGCCACACCACGAAGTTCAACGGTGTTTCCTATCCCGTGCAGCGTGCCGCCGAGGCCGTCTTCTCCGCCGATGGACAGGCACAGATCACGGCCCTGAACGATGGTTATCTGCGCAACGCGGCACACATCCGCGAACAGGTGAGCGCATTGGGTTACAGCTTCGCGGGCGGAGAAAACTCGCCTTACATCTGGATCAAGACCGGCGAGGATTCGTGGGACTTCTTCGACCGCCTGCTGAACGAAGCCGCCGTGGTCACCACACCCGGTGCCGGCTTCGGCGCCTGCGGCCAAGGCTACATCCGCATCAGCGCCTTCAACGACTTCGCCAAGGTTGAAGAGGCCATGCAGCGGATCGCCGGCGTGCTGGGGAAGTGAATAGCCGCAAAAGATCATAGAGAACGCAAAGAAAAGAGCGTCTGCGCAGCAGACGCTCTTTCTATGTGTGCCTTGCGTTCTTCTTGGCCTCCATAGCTTCAGCGACGGAGGCTCGCGGCTAAACAGTACCCTCAGGCGAGGCCCTTCAGCGCATTGTTGACCCGCTCGGTGACAGGCGTGTCGTCGATGATGAGCTCTTTGCCCGTGATCAGCTCGTAGGCTTGGATGTAGCGCTTGGCGGCTTCGATGCGGACCTCGTCGGATAGCGCCGGCGGCTCGCCGTCGCCGCGGAAGCCTTGGTCGGCCAGCCAGGTACGGACATATTCCTTGTCGAGCTTGCGCTGCTCCTTGCCGGCGGCAAATAGCTCCGCGTAGGTGTCGGTATACCAGTAGCGGGAGGAGTCGGGCGTGTTGATCTCGTCGGAGATCGTCAGGGCACCATCCACACGTCCGATCTCGTACTTCGTGTCGACGAAGATCAGGCCTTGACGGGCAGCAATCTCCACGCCACGCTGGTAGAGCGCGAAGCAGATTTCGGCGGCGGCATCAAAGGTCTCGGCATCGATCAGGCCTTCGCTGATCGCTTCTTCACGCGAGACGTTGCGGTCATGCTTCTCGTGCTTGGTGGTGGGTGTAATGATCGGCTGTTCCAGCTTCTGATCCTTGCGCATCCCCTCGGGCAGCAGGTTGCCACACATGTTGCGCACGCCACGCTCGTAGTTGTACCACGCCGAGGTCTTTGTTACGCCCGTGATGTATCCGCGCACAACGAACTCCAGGGGGAGCTGGTCGCACTCTTTGACCACCATCACGTTGGGGTCCGGCATGTCGAGGACATGGTTCGGGACGATATCCTTGGTCTGCTCGAACCAATAGGCTGCGATCTGGTTAAGCACCTGGCCCTTGAACGGAATCGTACCCAGGACACAGTCGAAGGCCGAAATACGGTCGCTCACCACCAGAACCCGGCGGTCGCCCATCTTGTAGCTGTCGCGCACCTTGCCCTTGATCCGTTCACCCAATGCAGGGCACTCGGTCTCCTCGAGAACGTTCGCCAACTGCGCTTTGATCCGATCATCACTAATCATATCATCCTCCTATACTTACTCAATTCACATGGATGAACAGGATGGACAGGATCAGCAAACATCCTGGCCATCCTGTTCATCATGTTAGATATCCAGATTCAACACCTGCGGGCAATCGACCCATCCACGGTCGCGGCGCAAACGGTCGAGGCGGTCGTGACAGTGCCGGCGAATCTCATCGCTTAACGACACGATGTCAGCCAGCTTCCCGCCGGTGCCCAGCAGGGCTTCCGCCGTTCCACAGACATGACGCAGCCCCAGCACACCACGGCCCTGTGACGCGTCCCACATATCGGACAGCGTCTCGATGATGATGCCCAGACCGGTGAAGAAAATCAGCTCAAGCGGAGCGTCGTCCCGCACGGTAAGTTGCTTGAGGTCGATCACCCACATGGTTTCGCCGTGCGTGACTTCCCACTCGGACGGCTTGACAAGCCCGGTACCGTGCAGCAGAAAACGACGCGCGACGCCGGTGTTGCCCACGGAGTCCAGCCCCTGCGATGTCATGAGTACCAAGGCGCGGGCGTCTGCACAGTGTCCGCCACAGTCATGCTCCACAAAGCACTCCACGGCACGCGCCACCTCAGAGGCATCGATGATATCGGTCTCCGACTCCATCGCGCACATGCTCTCGATCTGGAGGACGAGATGATCAAAGACCCCCGATCCGCTCTCGTCGCCGCCTGTGTTACGCCAAATCACCGTTTACCACGCTCCCCTTCTACGCCCCCGGCAACACGCCGTCCTTGCCCACGAGCCCCTGGATCGCGCTCATGAACTGGTTGACGTCTTTGAACCGACGGTAGACCGATGCGAACCTGACATAGGCCACTTCGTCAAGCTGCTCGAGCTGGTCCATCACCTTCTGCCCGATGGCCTGGCTGGGGACCTCGCGCTCGTAGTCCCGCTCAAGATCGTCAATGATGGCATCCACCACGCTTTCTATCGTCTCAACACTCACCGGCCGCTTCTGGCACGCCCGTTCAATTCCCTTGATCAGTTTCTCGCGACTCAGGTCTTCATGACGACCGTCGCTCTTCACCACCCTCAGCCGAGCCCGGATGATCTCCTCGTAGGTTGTGAAGCGATGCCCACACCCGAGACAGACACGCCGGCGGCGTATAACAGCACCGCTTCGTGCCGAACGGCTATCAATGACTTTGTCTTCCAGGTTAGCGCACTTGGGGCATCGCATGGGTTCTCCTTCAGTCTACCAGGGCCTTGACCGCCGACAGCAACGCATTCGGGTCATCACTCAGCACAACATGGCTCACGCCTCGGGGGCACACATTATCCTTAAGGAGCCCGGACTCATCATAAAGCACCACCGGAATCGAACGCGCGTTCGGCATGGCGCGCAGCATATCGGCCACGGCATCACCGTTCATCCTGGAGAGGAGTTGTTTGCAGAGAATGATGTCCGGGCGCTGCAGAATGGCCTGTTCGATCATCTCGGGCCCCTGCTCCACCAGGGACACCAACATCCCCTCACTCTCGAGGCGCTCCTCGATCTTCGCGGCGACCATTGCGTCGTCTTCGCCCAACAGCACCTTGACGGGGCTGGCCGCTGTACTGACCTGTTCCTCCTGGCCTGAGCGCAGGAAGAGAATCCGCCCTACCTCCATCAGCAGGTCTTCAGGTGCACAGGGCTTGGCGACGAACCCGTCAACATCAACATCGGCGAAGAACTCGGCCATGTTAGCCCGTGCCGTCAGCACCAGTACCGGATGCTTTGGTTTACCATCGACGGAGATCTCCTTTAAGAACCCTATGCCGCCCATTCCCGGCATGCTCATATCCAAGAGAATCAGATCGGGCTCCAGCGCCTGCAACCGCTTGAGGCCCTGCTCGCCGCTATCGGCCGTAATGACTTCGTAGCCTTCGAAGCGAAGGAAATCGCTCAGCGTTACCAGCAGGCTGGTATCGTCATCAATCAACAGAATCGTTTTCTTCTCATTATCCATGGTTGCACTCCTGGAGCCCGGATTGGAGCGAGTTGAGCGCAAGCTCACCCGTCGCTCTAACCGGGCGCGAACCCCGTTCCATCTTCTTTACTTCGCTCGTCAGTCATGACCCCACCGGGACAAGCCCGGCGGTGGTCTCTGCTCTACTTCATCGTTGCCATCGGCCCCAGGAACGCATCCTCCACGCGGTCCAGCAGGATCGTTTCCGTCCAATCCGGCGGCAACAGGGGGATCGAGAAGCTCTTGAGAATCTGCTGTCTCGCCTTGTTCAATCCAGCACCGCCAATGGCAATCAGTGGTATACTCCTGAGCCCCCGATCACTCTTCATCTTGAGGATCAGTTCAGTGCCGGCCATGCCTTCCATCCCGAGGCCAACCACGGCGCCATGAAACGTACGATGCTCCAGCAGGTGCCCGACATCCTCATCCTCATCGCTTCTTATAACCCGATACCCGGCTGCGGTCAATTGCTCTCCAATTTTCCGGCTACTCTTCTGGTTGGCGTCTGCAACAAGAATGATGGGCGGGGCGACACTCGGAAGGGAGACGGTGACCAGTGTACCGTCCTCCTCACCGGGCACGGGGCTCTGTATACCGATACTGCCACCGTGCAGCGCCACGATCTCCTTCACGATCGCGAGTCCAAGGCCGGACCCACTGGGCTGATTCCCGACTGTGAAGTAGCGCTGCGTGACACGGTCCAATGCATCAGGCGGAATACCGATGCCTGTATCGCTGACCTCAAAGCGGAGGTATCCCTGGTTTGTCATGTCCCGCGTGACCGTGACCGAGATGCTCCCTTCCTCGGGCGTGAATTTCACAGCATTGCCGGCGATATTAAGAATAACGCGCTCCATGCGACGGGGATCACAGTCGGAGAAGAGGCCCTTCTCCCCGGGGTCGATGACCAGGTCCACGCCTTTCTGCTGGGCCCTCACCGTGAGAGACTCCAGGCTGCGCGATACCAGGCGCCCGAACGGGACCGTGGCCCGCACGAGCGAGAGGCTTTCATTCTCGATCTTCCTCAGGTCCAGGATATCGTTCACCGTGGCCAACAGCCGTTTACTGTCGCCGTCGAGCATGGTCAGGTATTTTCGGATCGGATCGGAGATAGGGCCGAGAACGCCACGCAGCATGTTTGCCACGGCATATATCATCGATGTCAACGGGGTCCGCAGCTCGTGCGAGACATTCGATACAAACTGCATGCGAGAACGGTCATGTTCCTCGAGGCGCTTGACGGCATCTTCCAGCGCCTCCTGGGCCTGTTTGCGAACCGAAATGTCACGGATAAAGAAGCAGAGCAGCCCGGACTCGTTGCGCTTCATCCAGTTCACGGCAATCTCGGCGGGAAAACTGGATCCATCGCAACGATTGACGCGCGCTTCGATCAGGGTATAGCGCCGGTCCTCGACGTTCTTACGGAGGGCCTCCCAGAGCGCCGTGTCGGCCCCCGAGATGAGCTTCATGATATCGCTGCCATCCAGGTAGTCGCGTCCGCATCCCAAGAGCTCCATGGCGCGCGCATTGTATTCGACAATGCGCCCATTTGGAGTGGCGATCACGACGCCATCGTAAATGCTCTGGAGGAGAGCGGCGTAGTTCGTGTTGCCAGGATCGACGTGTGGTCGCGTAGCCGGCACCGTTTCCGCCGCCCTTTGGGCGACAGACTGGTCGCCTGCCAACACGGCATCCATATCGATGCGCATGGTGCTGTACGAGTTCTGTTTCTTGGCTTCTTTATCCATGCTCAACCCGGGAATTCAGAAGTATAGAGCAAGGGGCCCACTGCCCTCAATGTGAAAGGGGTGTATAAAAAGGAAGGGACCCTGGTCGGTTAAGACCAGGGCCCCAAAAAAAAACCTGGCGACGTGCTACTCTCCCACGGGCTAGCCCCACAGTACCATCGCCGCAGAGGCCCTTCACTGCCGTGTTCGGAATGGGAACGGGTGTTTCCTCCTCGCTATGGTCACCAGGAATAAAATCATACATAGAGTAACAGCAAAGCAACAGTGGCCGACGGACCGAATCATCCCGCACGGATGCGGGGTGAAAAAATAAGATCAAGCCTCACGGCAGATTAGTACTGGTTAGCTAAACACATCGCTGTGCGTACACATCCAGCCTATCAAGGTCGTAGTCTTCAACCTGCCTTTAGGTCACCGAAGTGACAGGGAGATCTAGTCTTGGAGGAGGCTTGGCGCTTAGATGCTTTCAGCGCTTATCCGTTCCGCACATAGCTACCCTGCGATGCCGTTGGCACGACAACAGGAACACCAGAGGTGCGTCATTCCCGGTCCTCTCGTACTAGGGAATGTTCTCCTCAAATCTCCTACGCCCACAGTGGATAAGGACCGAACTGTCTTACGACGTTCTGAACCCAGCTCGCGTACCGCTTTAATTGGCGAACAGCCAAACCCTTGGGACCTTCTCCAGCCCCAGGATGCGATG
>JADHWE010000015.1 GCA_016783675.1 Kiritimatiellia bacterium | reverse complement strand
TAGGGAGCGTGTGTCGCAGTTTAAGGAAGCTACCCGGATCGACAACAGCCACGACCGTGGCCAGCTCGTAGATCGCATCCAGCTTGGTCTCGTGCAGCATGGTTCCGACCACGGCCGGGTTAGCCATTCCGCTCGCCTCGATGATGACGCCTTCGGCATCGGGGTACTCCCGCGCGATCCGCTGCAGCTGCCCGATGAACTCGGTCACCAGGCACTTGCAGAAGATGCTGCCCCCGGGAATCGCCACGACGTCGGCATCTTCGCTTTCGACGAGCGCACCGTCGACATCCAGCGGCGAGAACTCGTTGACCAGGTACACGATCCGCCGATCGCGATAGCGCGCGACGGTATGCTTCAGGAACGAGGTCTTCCCGCAGCCGAGGAAGCCGGTGACGAGTGCAAGTGGGATCATTCTACTGTCTCCATATCCACGCTACGCGCAGTGCCCTTCTTGCCGCACGCGCCTGCCCTCCGAAGCCTCGGCGAAGGGGGGGGTGCGGCCCTACAATGAGAGCCAGGGGCTCCTATGACCGGTTGAGAAGGTTCTTGGCGATGGCGTGATCTTCTATGGCTTTCACCAGCGTGTCGTGATCGGGAATGATCGAGGAGAACTTGACGTCACCATCGATACAGATGGTCGGCAGGTTCTTGACGCCCAGCTTTGCCATCATGCCCAGTCCCGTGCGTACCTTGATCTTGTGTTCGTTGACATAGGCTTTGACGAATGCGTCCTTCGCTGCGCGCCTAACCGCATCCATCATGTACTGACAGGGCGCGCAAGAGGTCGAGTCGAGTGTGATGACATCCACTACCACCGGCTTGTGCTCGCGGTAGTTGGGCACCTCGACATCTTCGTATGCATCTTCCTTCTTGCTGCTGGAGGTCGTCTGGGCCACTTCGCGGGCGTACGGATCGTGCACGGTAGCGCTGACGGCTTGTAGGTTGGCGGACGGCGTCGCAAACGGAAGGTCACACCCCGGGGCCAGGATGAAGCCCTTGTTGCCGGCCTTCTCCATGATGTCGACGGACTCGCGGGCGGAGTCTTCCTCGTCGCCGAGCAGCAGCACGGCGGTCAGCTTCATATTGCCGCCGAAAGATTTACCGGACGCCTGGCAGAGCTCACGCAGACGATCGATTGGAATCTGCTCGTCGACAGAGAGGTTGTCCGTGTGCGTGCGGCTCATCTCCTCCAAGTTGCGGTTGGCGTCGCCACAGACGAAGAGGGATGACAGTCCGCCCTTCTCGCGAATCGCGTCGAACACCTTGTTGAGTCCCGGCGTCACGAACTCGGCGAAGTGCTCGGGCGAGATCTGGCTGGTCATGGGGTCGACCACACCGATCACGGCCGCGCCATTCTCAAGGTAGATAGAGGCTGACTTAATGCAGACCCCCGCGCAGTAATCAACCAACTCCTTCACGCCGTTCGGGTCATCGAACATCTTGAGAAAGATGTCGTTGCCGAGCAAGTGCAGGGCGAGGGTGAAGGGACCGCAGATCAGGCCGTAGAGAGCCACGTCATCACCCATCTCCGGTACGAGTTGGCGCATGGCTTCGAGAATGACCGGGAAGCGTCCCTTGTAGCGGCTGAGTTCAGGCAAGTCGTCAATCGTGCATTGGGTGAGCGGGTGCGAGACCACCGCCGGCGGCACTTCGTCGCCCCAGTGGAGATCGCAGCCGAGGATCTCGGCTTCGATCTGCAGGTCGAACGCGATCGGCAGTCCATCGGGGTTGTACAGCTCGCGCGCCTTGTGCAGGCCGGCGACCAGCAGCTCGCTCGACTGCAGATACTCGGTTGCGGTCTTGTCCAGCAGCGATCCACCGTGGCAGCCCACGAACGGCAGCCATGCCGGCCGCGGCGTTTCCTCATTACGCATCGCCTTCAATAGAAGCTCTTTGCCCGTCATCTCTCTCGCCTCCCTTTTTGGGAGCATGGACCGCTCCCGTGATCAAGGTATGACAGGATAGATTAGCGGCTTAACCGCTTATAGGACGTTGCGGCCGAGGCTTTGGACTATCTTGCTGTTCTAGCCTGATCTATTCATCAACCTCCAACCGATGGACAAAGCCGGCCCCATGTACCCGGGTAAGTGTGGGAAGGGCGCTGCCGCTTGGGTCGTTTGAAGTCAGCACTCCACCGGGGCAACCCCGGTGGTGGTGTGACTCCGAGTTGAAGTTGACTGCCTCAGATTAACGTCCGAAGCTCTTCAGGAGACCGTTGATGGCTGCGGCGGGGTTGTTCTCGCCTTTTGCGCTGGAGTTACCGGGGGGCAGTTCCATCTGTTCTTCGGTGTAGGTGTTTGGGATCACGAAGATCTTGGGATTCGGCTTCAGCTTCTTCATGTCGGTCACCTCGGTGACGGTCTCCGTGGTTTGCTTACGCCCGCGCTGGTCGGTCGTCGTGCTCTTGACGATCGTCCGGAGGGGGAAGCCTTTCACCTTACCGGCCTCGTCGGCAATCAGCTTGTCGATGTCTTCGATCCCGGTCTTGAACGAGGTGATCCGCTTCCACAGTGCGGTGGCGTCATCGGCAAGGCCCTGCCCCGCCCAGATCTCCTGCTCGGTGGCGACGTCGCTCTTCTGCTTGAAGCCCATGACGTTCACCTCCATCCCGTAACGGGTGAGGAACTTGTAGTGCCGGGTGGGGACGCCCATCATCGTGGGGCCCTTCTCGTCCAGCAGCTTCTCGTTCTTGTGGTTGGTGACCGACATGTTGAGCATCCCGCCGGCCATCTGCATGATGCTCCCGGCCATTCCGGCCAGCTTGTCGATATCCCACTTCATGTAGGTCTCTTCCTGCGTGTTGACCATGAAGACCGTCTTGGCGCCGTCACGCGTGAGGAGATAGCCGCCCCGAGGAACAGCACCGTTCTTCCCTGAGTCAAAATCGATCCGCGCATTCATCCCATCGACCACGGCACGCATCTTGGAGGTCTGCTGCGAACGACCCTTGGCATCCCGCGTCTTCGTAACCGCCGTATAGCTCACGCCGGCATGTACAACACTCGCGCATACGAGTATCGTCATAATCACTGCTACTGTTCTTGTCTTCATCTTTGTGTCTCCCTACTGGTCACTGATTACTGAATACTGATCACGCTCCCCTACGCCCCCTCCCCCATCCGCTGGGCCAGCATGGAGAGTTCCGCCGCCTTGAAGGCGTGCGCCTGTGTCATGGCGTTTTCGGTGCGATTGAGGATATCGAGGATCAGTTTGCCGAAGTAAGGGAAACCGACCTGGCCTTCGCACGCGATCTCCTGCTCCTTTTCGCCATCCACGAGGAAGATGCGGTTGCCGCCCGTTTCGCGCGCGACGTCGATGTATTTACGGATCTCGATGGAGCCCTTGGTGCCCACGACAAACGTGCGGCCGTCACCCCACGTGCGCAGTCCGCCCGGGTTGAACCAGTCGAGGCGGCAGTAGCAGGAGGCGCCCGTATCCATCGTCAGGGACGCTTCGCCAAAGTCATCGAGCTCCGGGTAGTCCGGGTTGCCCAGGTTGGCCACACGCGCGAAGTTGACGGTGCCGTCGGTCGCGCCGGTGTAGGTCAGGAACTGCTCGAACTGGTGCGAGCCGATGTCGGTCAGGATGCCGCCGTACTTGGCCTTCTCGAAAAACCAGTCGGGCCGCGTATGGGCCGCCAGGTTATGCGGGGCAAGGTTGATCACGCTGAGCACATCGCCGATGACGCCCTGCTCAATCAGCTCACCGGCATAGTAGCCCGACTCGCTCAGCAGGCGTTCGCTGTAGCAGACCATGTATTTCCTGCCGGTCTGGGCAACCTTCTGCCTGGCCTGCTCCAATTGCTCCAGCGTCGTGAAAGGCGACTTGTCGGTCAGGTAGTCCTTGCCCGCATCCAGTACCTGCATCCCGACCGAGCAGCGCTCGCAGGGAATGGCGGCGGATGTGACGAGCTTGACCTCGTCGTCGTCCAGGATTTCTTCAAACCTATCGACCACACGGGCGCCGGGATTCTTCGCGAGCACGTCGTTGTGCCGCGAGGCGTCCGGCTCGTAGATGTACTTGAGCGTACCGCCCGCGCCGGCCAGTCCGCTGATCTGACCGTAGATGTGCCCATGGTCGAAATGCGAAGCCGCAAAGACAAAGTCGCCGGGCTCCACGACTATCGCCGTAGCTGAACTCTCGGGGACATAGTTCATTCCATCACGTTGACCGCTCATGTTTCTCCCTTTCGAATGAATAACGACGTCTGTATACACGACCGGGCCGGGTGATACCAGCACGTTGAAGAAAGAACATCGCATTCCTCTTCCCCCTGCTTGACAGGCCACACATAGTAAATATAACCTGCACACTCATCTTTTTCTTGGAGCCATTCAGATGTGGCGGGGCGTGAGAGACAGTGGTACAAAGTAGCATGAATATGAGCGCAGAACCGAGGCCGAATGACATTGAAGTGAGGGAGTGGATCGAATCGCTTCAGGAAGTACTGGACCGGGCCGGCCCGGAACAGGTCCGCCGCATCCTCAGGGAAGTCTCGCTCTATGCCAACAGCCAGGGCGTCGAGATCCCGTTCTCGGCCAATACACCCTATCTCAACTCGATTCCCCTTGAGGAGCAGCCCCCCTACCCCGGCATCCGCGAGATCGAGCAGCGCCTCAAGAGCATCATCCGCTGGAACGCGATGGCCATGGTGGTACGCGCCAACCGCAAGGAGGAGGGCATCGGCGGTCACATCTCCTCCTATGCCTCGGCCGCGACGCTCTACGAGGTAGGGTTCAACCACTTCTTCCGCGGCGGCGATCACCCCTGCGGCGGCGACCTGATCTATTTCCAGGGCCACGCCTCGCCCGGCATCTACGCCCGCGCCTACCTGGAAGGGCGTCTGCCCGCCGAACGGCTCGGGAATTTCCGGCACGAGCTGCACGATTCCCCGGGCCTGTCCTCGTACCCGCACCCGTGGCTGATGCCGGACTTCTGGCGCTTCCCGACTGTGTCGATGGGACTGGGGCCGCTGTCGGCGATCTATCACGCGCGCTTCATCCGCTACCTGGAAGATCGCGGTTTGAAGGCGCCGAGCGACCAGAAGATCTGGGCCTTCCTCGGTGACGGCGAGACCGATGAGCCCGAGACGCTGGGATCCATCACGCTGGCCGCGCGGGAGAACCTGGACAACCTGATCTTCGTCGTCAACTGCAACCTGCAGCGCCTGGACGGTCCGGTGCGCGGCAACGGCAAGATCATCCAGGAACTGGAGACAGCGTTCCGCGGCGTGGGATGGAACGTGATCAAGGTGATCTGGGGCAGCGACTGGGATCAGTTGTTGGCGGAAGACCACGACGGCATCTTGCTCAAACGCATGCAGGAGGTGGTCGACGGGCAATACCAGAAGTACATCGTGGAAGACGGTGCGTTCATCCGCGAAGATTTCTTCGCCAAGGACCCGGACCTGCTCAAACGCGTGGCCCATCTCTCCGACGAGCAGCTCAAGAAGCTGAACCGGGGCGGCCACGATGTCCTCAAGGTGTATGCGGCCTACAAGGAGGCCGTTGACCATCGCGGATCGCCGACCGTGATTCTGGCCAAGACGGTCAAGGGCTACGGTATGGGCGATGGCGGCGAGGGCATGAACATCACACACCAGCAGAAGAAGCTGAACGAAGAACAGCTCCTGGCCTTTCGCAACCGGTTCAACATTCCTATTTCGGACGAGGACGTCAACAAGCTCCCGTTCTACCGGCCCGCCGATGAGAGCCCGGAGATGCAGTACCTGCAGCAGCGCCGCAAAGCGCTGGGCGGCTACAACCCGGTGCGAACCGTGACGGCCACACCGCTAAAGACACCGGAAGATGAGCTGTTCGACGAGTTCCTCGCAGGGACAGCCGATCGCGAGGTCTCCACGACGATGGCGATCGTGCGTATGCTCACCAAGCTGCTCAAGGATAAGGAATTGGGCGATCGCATCGTGCCTATTGTCCCCGATGAGGCGCGCACGTTCGGCATGGACGCGCTCTTCCGGCAGTGCGGTATCTACTCGCATGTCGGTCAGCTCTACGAACCGGTCGACAAGAAGAGCCTGCTCTACTACCGCGAGGCCCAAGACGGACAGATCCTGGAGGAAGGCATCACGGAGGCAGGGTCGCTCTGCTCGTTCATCGCCGCCGGGACGGCCTATGCCAACCACGGCATTGCGATGATTCCGTTCTACATCTTCTACTCCATGTTCGGGTTGCAGCGTATCGGCGACCTGGCCTGGGCCGCGGCGGACAGTCGTTGCCGGGGCTTCATGGTCGGCGCCACGGCGGGACGCACCACGCTGGCGGGCGAAGGGCTGCAGCACCAGGACGGCAACAGTCACCTCCTGGCCTACCCGATCCCGAACCTGATGGCCTACGACCCGGCCTACGCCTACGAGATCGCCGTGATCCTGCAGGACGGTATGAAGCACATGTTCACCGACGGCGAGGACATCTTCTACTACATCTCGGTCATGAACGAGAACTACGCCCAACCGAAGATGCCCGACGGCGCGCGCGAGGGGATCCTCAAGGGGATGCACCGGGTCGCAGCCGCCGAGGGCAAGGGCAACCGTGTCCGCCTGCTTGGCAGCGGCACCATTCTCAACGAAACGATCAAGGCCCGCGACCTGCTGGCCGAGACGGCCGGGATTGACGCCGACATCTACTCCGTGACCAGCTACAAGGAACTGCAGCGTGACGCGCTTGAGACGGAGCGCTGGAACCGGCTGCATCCGGGCGAGGCGGCCCGCACGCCCTACCTGGCCGACTGCCTGGCCGACGGCGAGGGCCCAATCATAGCGGCGAGTGACTATGTCAAGGCCATGCCCGGTTCCGTGGCGCGCTGGATGCCAGCCGACTTCACGGCGCTCGGCACGGATGGCTTCGGGCGCAGCGACGGCCGCAAAGCCCTGCGCGATTTCTTTGAAGTGGATGCCCGCCATATCGCCCTGGCCGCGCTCAGCGCCGCGGCACGCGAAGGCACGATCAAGGCGGACATCGTGACAGAGGCTATGAAGCAGTGGGAGATTGACCCCGAACGTGAATCGCCGCTGAGGCGGTAGGATGGGTCGGAGGTCCCTCCTTCGCCAAGGCTTCCCCCGTCGCCCTTCGGGCTATGGGGGACAGGTCGGCAGGCGGAGGTCGGAGATCAGAGAGGGTGAGTGGTTATGAGTATTGAGTTTAAGTTGCCCGAACTGGGCGAGAATATTGAAACCATCCAGGTGACCCGCGTGCTGGTCAAACCCGGCGACACGGTAACCGCCGAACAGCCTTTACTCGAAGTCGAGACCGACAAGGCCACGATCGAAGTGCCCGGAGACGTTGCCGGAACCGTGGACGCGGTCCTGGTGAGTGACGGCGACGAGGTATCCGTCGGCCAGGTCATGCTCACGGTCGCCGACGGCGACGCCCCCGCAGCCGCCCCTGCTCCCGCCGCCGAACCGGAATCGGCTCCCGAGCCGACACCCGTTTCGGACCCCGAACCAACCCCTGCACCTGAACCCGCGCCGGCACCTACACCCGAGGCCGCGCCTGAACCAGAACCGGTGCCCGCCGACCTCCGACCTCCGACCTCCGATTCTCCGGCCTCCCCCACCCCCTACAATGTTCCCGCGGCTCCGTCGGTGCGCCGTTTCGCGCGCGACATCGGGATCGACGTTGCGCAAGTGACCGGCAGCGGCCCCAACGGACGGGTCTCGATCGACGATGTGAAGGCCTTTGCCAAGCAGGCCAACGAGAGCCGGGACGCCGCACCCGCGGCCACCGTCGCGTCCGGCGCCGTTGCTCCGCCCCCGCTGCCCGACTTCGAGAAGTGGGGCGCGGTGGAACGCAAGAAGATGTCTGTGATCCGCCGCAAGACGGCCGAGCACATGTCGCTGAGCTGGAGCCAGGTGCCACATGTCACGATCTTCGACAAGGCCGACATCACCGAGCTCGACGTGCTGCGCAAGCGCTACGCCGATCACGCGGCCGATGCGGGCGGCAAGCTGACGATGGCCGTCATGGTCTGCAAGGTAGTCGCCGCGGCGATGAAACGCTTCCCGCAGTTCAATGCCTCAATCGACATGGGCACCAAGGAGATCATTCGGAAGCAGTACGTCAACCTTGGCGTGGCGGTGAGTACGGAGCGCGGCCTCGTGGTACCGGTGATCCACAATGCCGACCAGAAGAATATGGTGGAGATTGCCGTGGAGATTGCGGAGCTCGCCGCCAAGGCGCGCGAAGGGAAGATCCAGCTCGATGACCTGGAAGGCGGCACCTTCACGGTCACCAACCTGGGACGCATCTGCGGAACCTATTTCACGCCGATCATCAACTACCCGGAAGTCGCCATTCTCGGTATCGGTCGCGCCAAGCTCGAGCCGGTCGTTAAGGACGGCGCGGTGGAGACGCGCATGATGCTGCCGCTCTCGCTTTCATTTGATCACCGCATCATCGATGGTGCTGACGGAGCCCAGTTCCTCGGCTGGATCATCGATGCCATCCAGGAGCCGCTGCTTCTGTCATTGCAGGGGTGAAGCAGGAGACCAGAGACAGTTCAATGGGATAAAGAAGATTAATCTGCTCTTACTCAAGAGGGAGAGCTATGAATACAGATGTGGACAGTAGGCATGTCGTCGTTATCGGAGCCGGCCCGGGCGGGTACCCGGCCGCTTTCCATGCGGCGGACCTGGGTATGCAGGTCACGTTGATCGACGCGGAGCCGAACCCGGGCGGCGTCTGTCTCTACCGTGGCTGTATCCCATCCAAGACGCTGCTCCACGCCGCCGCCTTCATCAACGAAGCGAAGGAGATCGCGGACTGGGGGATCAGCGTGTCCGATCCACAGATCGACCTCGATAAGTTGCGGGCGCGGAAGGATGCTGTTATTGCCAAACTGACCGGCGGCCTCGGACAGCTCTCGAAGCAACGCAAGATCACCTACCTGCAGGGACGCGCCACGTTCAAGGATGGCAAAACGCTGACCGTGACCGGCGGCGACGGTGCGGCGCAGGAGCTAACGTTCGATGCGGCGATCATCGCCACGGGGTCGCAGCCGATTCACCTCCCCTTTGCGCCGCCATCCGAGCGCATTCTCGATTCCACGACCGCGCTCGACCTTGCGGATGTGCCCGACTCGCTTCTGCTTGTCGGTGGTGGCTATATCGGACTGGAGCTGGGACAGGTCTACGCCTCGCTCGGCTCTCGCGTAACCGTCGTAGAGATGATGCCGGAGCTACTGCCCGGTGCCGACGCGCCGCTGGTCCGCGTTCTCTCGGCCAAGCTGAAGAAGCAGTTCGAAGCGATCCATCTGGAAACCCGTGTGGCGGCGGTCAAAGCAGGCGCCGACGGAGTCGAGGTCACCTTCGAGGGCAAACACGAAGCCACCGAGACCTTTGACAAACTGCTCATCGCAGTGGGACGACGCCCCGACACGAACGGACTGGGGCTTGAGAACACCGGGGTTAGCGTGGACGAGAAAGGCTTCGTCACCGTTGACGCCCAGCGCCGCACCACCGAATCGGCGATCTACGCCGTCGGCGACGTAGCCGGGCAACCCATGTTGGCTCACAAGGCCACCTACGAGGGGAAAGTCGCCGCAGAGGCTATCGCCGGCATGAAGACGGTCTACGATCCCAAGGCGATTCCCTGCGTTGTGTTCACTGATCCGGAGATTGCGTGGTGCGGACTGACCGAAGCCGAGGCCAAGGAAGCCGGCCGCGAGGTCAAGGTCACCAGCTTCCCATGGGCGGCCTCCGGCCGCGCCACGACGCTCGGACGCAGCGATGGCGTGACACGGCTGATCGTGGATCCCAGCGACAGCAACCGCGTGCTTGGCGTCGGCATGGCCGGCCCCGGTGCGGGTGAGTTGATTGCTGAGGGCACACTTGCCATCGAGATGGGCGCCGTGGCGGACGACCTGGCGTGGACAATTCATCCCCACCCCACCCTTTCCGAGACCATCATGGAAGCGGCCGAGAGCGCGGGGGGACACAGTGTTCATTACGCCCGCTAACAAGCGTAGACTTTACGCCGCCGCGGATCGGTGGTATCTAGTACAGACAACAGTTTCATAGCGTTCAACCTGAGTGAGGAGATAGATCATGGAAATTCTGAGAACCGCCCTGCAGCTTGAAATCGATGCCGAGAAGCATTACCGCAGCTTGGCCGCAGAAACGACCGATGTTGGCCTGGTTAACATCCTGAATCGCCTCGCCGAAGTAGAACAGCGGCACGTGACGGTGATCCAGGCTATGATGGACGATAGTCTCGAGTGTGATGCCGGCGATGACTCGTTCATTGAGGAGGTGAAAGGCCTCTGCAAGAAGCTCGAAGAGAGCCGTTCAGAAGTGAACGTCGACACCGCCCAGATCAAGCTTTACGAGCACGCGAAAGCACGCGAGCTGGAAGCCGAGAATCTCTACTTCACCGCCGCCGAGACCGAGACGGATCCGAAGACTGTCGCCCTGTTCAAGCGCCTCGGCGCACAGGAGACGATGCACGCCCAGATCATCGATAGCATCATCGAGTTTCTCTCCAAAGCCGAGCCCGGCGGCTGGCTTGAGAACGCAGAGTGGTATCACACTGACGTGTACTAGGCCGGAGATCGGAGGCCGGAGGGCGGAGGTCCCTCCTTCGCTGAAGCTTCGGAGGGCAGGCGGAAGCCTGATTACAGGCGTTCGATTCTGACCTTCAGGTTTGGTGCTTTCTCATCTGTCACCCGGAAGGGGTGTGCGATGCGGTAGCCGGGGATCCAGGCGATCGCGCCACCACACTCCAGGATCGGGATAGATCCGCGCTGATCGGCCGGCACTTTTGCATCCACGAAGATATCCTGCAGCTTGCGTGATCCCTTCATGCCGTATGGCTGCAACCGATCGCCCGGCTGCGCGCTGCGGAGATAGAGCCGGCGACGCCCCACGGCACGGCACGAGAGCGATGCCGATGCCGGAAGCCGGCCCGGTTCATCCCCTGCTTCCCTCACCACGCCCGGCTCGCGACACACCACGACCCGCAAGCCTTGTTCAGGGAGCAACGTTTCACCCGGAACGGTCAGCCCGACCCGAAACGGCGCGTGCATGGGCGCGGCCGTCTCTACACTCAATTGCCCATACCTGCGCACCACGCACTGAGGGCCCTGCAGTGCCACTTCGCGACTGCCGGCGTCTTGTGCGGCCAGGGCCCGTACACGTTCGACCGCGCCAAAATCAACAGCATCAGGGGGGACGCCGGCCGTCATGAGCCACCTGCGCACCACCCGCCGCGCCAACGCGGGAGGGAGCAGGCCCAAGGCCTTGCGTTCGAGGCGGTCACCGTCATCCAGGCAGTCATCCAGCGCCCTGGCGGCCATGTCGTTCAACCACTCCTCTTCCTCGGCCAGGATCTCTGCCGTACGGCAGAGCGTTTGACGGACCGACGGGTTCAGCCGTGCCTCCAGCAAAGGAAGCAACTCGTGCCGAACGCGATTACGCAGGAAAGCCGTCGAGGCATTGGAGACGTCTTCACGCCACGGCTGATCGGCCCGGTTGAGAAAGGCCTCAATATCAGCCCGCGACACGTCGAGAAGTGGACGCAGCAGGACGATGTCGGACGGCGGAATTCCCAGGCCCAGTTCGGACACGCGTCCTTCCGGCCGGATCCCGCCCAAGCCCGTCGCGCCGCTTCCCCGCGCCAGGCGCAGGAGGACCGTCTCAGCCTGGTCATCCGCCGTATGGGCGGTCACAATGGCCGTGGTGCCCTTTGCGCGGGCCGTGCGCGCCAGGAACCGATAGCGCACCTCACGCGCCGCCATCTCCAGTGAGATATGTTTGCGGCGCGCCACTCCCCTGACATCAGAGCGCCCTGTCACGCAGGCCACCCGCAGGCGCTTGGCCAGCGACGCGACGAATGCCGCATCGGCACGCCCTTCGGACCCGCGCAGTTGATGATCCAGGTGGGCGACCGTGATGCGAAAACCGAACGACCGCTTCAGGGCATGCATGGCCAGCAGCAGTGCAACGGAGTCGGCCCCGCCGGAGACGGCGAGGAGGAGATGCTTGTGCTCCGACAGAAGTCCGTTCTGTTTCAGCGTGGCCGCGAGGCCGGTCACAAAGCTGGACCGACGGGTGGTCACCCTGCCGCTTCCAGCCGGGTCATCCCGTTCATGTACGGAACCAGCGCCGCGGGCACCGCGACGGAACCATCGGCCTGCTGGTAGTTCTCGAGGATGGCCACCACCAGGCGGGGCAGCGCGACGCCGGACCCATTCAGCGTATGCACGAAGCTAGTCTTGCCCTCCGCCGTACGGTAACGAATGCCGGCGCGGCGGGCCTGGAAGTCCTCAAAGTTGCTGCAGGAAGACACTTCCAGCCAGGCGTTCTGGCCGGGCGCCCACAGCTCGATATCGTAGCACTTCGCGGCCGCGAAACTGAGATCGCCGGTGCACAGCTCGATAATCCGGTAAGGCAACTCCAGCCGCTGGAGAACATCTTCGGCGTTGGCGACGAGCGACTCGAGTTCATCATACGACGTCTCAGGCTCGACGAACTTGACCATCTCCACCTTGTCGAACTGGTGCAGGCGGATCAGGCCGCGCGTGTCCTTGCCGGAGGCGCCCGCCTCTTTACGGAAACAGGGCGTATAGGCCGTGAGGTAGATCGGCAGGGCGCCCTGGATGATCTCCTCGCGGTAGTAGTTGGTCACGGGGACCTCGGCTGTCGGAATAAGCCACAGGTCAGTACCGGCAACCCCGTACATATCTTCGACCATCTTCGGAAGCTGGCCGGTGCCGGTCATGGATGCCGAATTGCAGACGGCGGGGGGCCAGACCTCGCGATAGCCGTGCTCGGCGACGTGCATATCGAGCATGAAGTTGATCAGGGCACGCTGCAGGCGGGCGCCGGCACCGGTGAAGAGTGCAAATCCCGCACCGGTCATGCGCGCGGCCCGCGGCATGTCGAGCAGATCCAATGACTCTCCGAGTTCCATGTGCGTCTTCGGCTCGAAATCAAATGCAGGAATTGTCCCGTGCTCGCGCACGGGGCGATTGGCCGATTCGTCGGCACCAACGGGGGCCGAATCGTGCGGCGTGTTGGGTATGACCAGCAAGGCATCGTTCAGGGCAACTTCCACCTCGCGGACGCGGCTGTCGAGTCCACCGATCTTCTCCCCCAGCTCGCGCATCTGCGCCTGGATCTCGGAGGTATCCTTGCCTTCGCGCTTCAGTCCGCCGATCTCCTTGGAGACGCGGTTGCGCTCGCTTTTGAATTGCTCCACCTCGGTCAAGAGCGCGCGCCGCTCGGCATCGCACGTCTCCACCGTATCCACCAGGGCGCTGTCTGCGCCCTTGGTTGCCACCCGTTTGCGGATGCCATCGGCATCTTCCCTGATTCTGTGGATATCCAGCATGCGCCACTCCCATCGTGATTGAACGGGATGCATGCTAACGGAAGGAGCGGGCAATGACAAGGGCGCTACGGCAGAGACACCCCCTCTTGGCTGGAGTATCGCTACGCGATAATAGGCATGCGAAGGGGTGTCTCTGCCTTCGCTTGGGTTAGTGGGTACGTGATTGATGTTGATGAAACAGGGGTGATAGATGATCATCCTGCTATGCGTTGGTTGTGGATGATTCTGTTGTTGCTTGTGCAGTCGGGGTGGGCACAGGAGTTGCCGGCTTACCGGACCAACAACATCGCGGCGATGCGCCGGCTTTTTGACGAGGAGCAGGCGCGGTATGCGGGCAACACGAACATGCTGATTCTACCGGGCGTGCGAGCCGACCGGGAGGCACGGCAGGTCGTGGTGCAGGTTGAAGCCACGGGGATCACGGCACATGACGTCGCCGAGTTTTTCATCATCGCCCCGCACAGCGGGAACGACTACGAGGCGTTGTCACTCTCCCTCGCTACGGCCGCCGACATCGATCGCGGCCTGCAGTTCATCGGACTGACGCCGGGGCGCTGCGTCGACTACGCGCGCTACCATTTCTGGCCAAAAGGAGAGCGAGTGAAGGCGTCGGTCAGGCGCGCGGGAGATGGGGCCGCCCCCCTCCCGTTCGAATCGCTCGTGCTGAACGAGACCACAATGAAGCCGCTGGCGCCGGACGGCCTGGTGTATGTGCAGGCGCCAACGGAGTGGGTGGCCGCCAGCGAGTTTCCCGACCGTCATCCGATCGACGCCGATTCGCGCGGCTCCATTGCGGCGAACTACAACGAACCTTTCACGCTTTTTGACGTGCCGCGTGCGGCCCCGCAGAGCGATGTGTATGCCAGCCAAACCGTGAACCCGCAGTATGTTTTCGAGCCCGGCGAGCGGCTCGAGGCGATCATGGCACCCGAACGGCCTGCAGGCGAGCGACGCGTCCAGGACATCTCCCTGGTCGTCCACGCCCACACGGTCGCCACGCAGTCGCTGACCGACCTGCAATTCACGCTCACCAACCGCACAGCGCGCACAGCGCTACCGACCGTCGGCCTGAACGATCTGCTCCAGCACTTCTCCGCCTTGTGCCAGGACGGGAAGGATCCGTTCGTGGCGTTGCACATTGATGACGGTATACAGATCGATGCGCTCAAGGCATTCTGCCTGATCCTGGCCTCGATCGAAACCGACCACGGCATCCGCCTCGAGCCACCGGCAACGGGACACCTCTACTACAAGGCCTACATGCCTGACCGTGCACTGCGGGATCGCGACCAGCGGATTATGCAGCCGGCGGAACTGACATTCAGGCGGATCGCTGACGGGACAGCCGCGGTGTCGCTTCTCGAGATCACCGAGCACTGGCGCGATGAAGACATCAAGCCCACGCTTACGCTCAAGACGCACCCGATCGCTTCGCCCGACGCGCTCCGCGCGCAGCTTGCGGATATTGAGGACGAGCTGCCGATCCTGCTCGTATTCGTCCCTCCCACGCTGTCGCACGGGGAGTTGATGCACTGGATGGCGCCCATCCTCGCCACGCACCCGACGGTGCACGTCTTCACACCGGCTTCCCGACCGTAGCCGTCGGGCTGGTGGTTCCCATCACCTTGCCACCGTCCATGGCGCGCCGGACGGCCCGGGCAAGGATCGATCGATCGATGGGCTTCATCACGTATTCGGAGATGCCCACCCGGCGCATTTTGCTCATGGTCATGTCGGGGCTGTAGCCGGAACAGAGAATGATCGGCACGTCGTCACGAATCTTCCGGATCTCGGCGGCGAGGTCGACGCCGGTCAGACCGGGCATGGTCTGGTCGGTTACAATCAGATCAAACGAATCCGGATCATCCCGGAAGGTGGCCAGCGCGTGCTGGCTATCGGTACAGGCAACCACCTTGTATCCCAGCCCCTCCAGCAATGTCCGGGCGAGGAAAGTGATCATCTCTTCATCGTCTACAAACAGAATACGCTCCGTGCCAACCGGCAGCACTTCGGCCGCGGCCTCCTCTTCCTCGGGTTGCGCTCCGGCCCGCGCGATGGGGAACATCAGCGTAAACTCGGTGCCCTTGCCGACACGGCTATCGACCGAGATGTAACCGTCGTGCGCATAGACAATGCTGTGCACCATGGACAGCCCGAGACCGGTGCCTTCGCCGCCCTGTTTGGTTGTGAAGTACGGTTCGAAAATCCGCTGTTCGGTGTCCTGGTCCATGCCACAACCGGTGTCGTGCACCATCAGGCG
The DNA here is from genome assembly GCA_016783675.1 of Kiritimatiellia bacterium. Taxonomy (GTDB): domain Bacteria; phylum Verrucomicrobiota; class Kiritimatiellia; order UBA8416; family JABMPJ01; genus JABMPJ01. The sequence continues at coordinate 24,731 of JADHWE010000015.1, read as the reverse complement.
GGCGTAGCGCGGCGCGTGTGCATCGGCACGCATGCCGGGCGATACCTGGTCCAGGGTCACTTCATCCAGCGCCACGGTGATCGTTCCGTGCTCCTTGATGGCCTGGTAGGCATTTGTGCATAGATTCATAACGACCTGGTGCATCTGGGTCGCGTCGGCCAGGATCAGCCCGCTGTCGTCATCGATCTTCTGGTCGATCTCAATCGTCGAGGGGATCGTGCTGCGGAGCAGCTTGAGCGCTTCCTTTACGAGGGAGGCGAAGTTAAGCAAGCTGCGCTCCCGCATGTTGCTCCGGCTGAAGGAGAGGATCTGCTTGATCAGATCGGAAGCCCGGTTCCCGGCCTTGCGTACCTGGGACAGGTAGGTCTGCGCGTCTTCATTGCCTTCGGTCTCCGCCTCGGCGAGCTGGGTGTACCCGATGATGGAGGTCAGGATGTTGTTGAAGTCGTGCGCGATGCCGCCGGCCAGTGTGCCGATGGCTTCCATTTTCTGGGCCTGCTGCAGGCGCTCTTCCATCTCGGTCTCGTGCGTAACATCCAGGGTCACGGCCACGAAGTTGATGATCTCGCCGTTCTCGTTCTTGACCGGCGAAATCGTAGCCCGTTCCTCGAAGAGTTGACCGTTCTTTTTCCGGTTCACGATGTTCCCGCGCCAGATCTGGCCCTGCTTGATGGTCTGCCACAGGTTCTGGTAGAAGATCTCATCCTGTTTGCCACTCTTGAGCACGCGCGAGGTCTGTCCCCGCGCCTCGTCTATCGTGTAACCGGTGGTCTGTTCGAACTGTGGATTCACGTATTCGATAATGCCGTCGGTATCGGTAATCACGATGGCTTCGGCCGACTGTTCGATGGCCGCGACAAGCCGGCTATGCTCGGCTTCCGCCTCGATCTGTGCGGTGATGTCCTGAACCTGTGCCAGGTATGAGACGACCTCGTGCCCTTCCCGGCGAAGGGGAACGATTACGACGTCCAGGTGGCGCGTTCCGGTGCGATGCGTGAAGTAGAGATTCATCGAAGAGACATGATCAAAGTCACAGTCCACCCGGTAGCGCACCGTCTCGCCCTGCCCCAGCGTGGTGTCGGCTTTCTCGGGCGGGCTCAGCATGGTTGAGAGTCGGAGCCCTTCGACCGCCGACGCATTCTCCACGCCGAAAATGTCCAGGTAGGCCCGATTGGCCTCGATAATCCGCGCACTGGAGTCAAACAAGCCGATACCGATAGGCGACTGGTTGAAGAACCCGCGATAGCGGGCCTCACTACGCGAGAGGTCGTCCGCGATGCCCTTGCGGCGGGCGATCTCCTCCTGTAGCGCCTCGTTGTTCAGCGACAGCTCGTGCGTCTTCTTGTGGATCTCGAGCCGCAGGATGAAGCTGATGGTCAGCAAGAGAAGCACGATCGCCACCGCGCTGCCCAGAATCCAGAAGATGATGCGGTAGTTGACGCGCTGCTTGGTGGTTCCGAGCGTGCGATCCATGAACTGGTGATACTCGGAACGCGGATCCTTCTTCAGCCGCGAAAGATGGTAATCCAGCAGCGACACGAGCGGACGCCCGATCTCCCGCGCAGCCGCATAGCGCAGTTCGACCGGGGCCACAACAATCGCTGTCGATCGCACGTCATGAGCGCCTGCATGTATCAACCCATAAAGCCGGTCCATTACCCCGGCATCGATCCATCCCTTGTCCAAGGCCTCAAGAATCTCGTCATAGCGCGCGAACTCGACGAAGTCACAAGCAAGATTAAGCTCCTGGATGAGGCGTTCGATGTCCTCGGCGTAGAGATCCCCGACAACAATGCCCAGCGACCGTCCTTCCAGGTCCAGCAGTGACTGGATGCTGGAGCGGTCAGGCACATAGATCTGGGCCCACGTGGAAATAACAGGGACGCGACTGAACGCGACACGATTGGCGCGTTCACGGGAGTAGGTCACCGCAACCGCCAGGTCAACTTTCCCCTCCTCCAGCATGGTTACGCAACCATCCGGTGTGGAGACGACATAGTCGAAGACCCACTCCTCCTCCATCGCCATGGCATCCAACAGGTCGATAAACAGACCGCCGCCGGGACCATCGGCAGAGGGAGGCGTGCAAAGCGGGTAGGCATCGAAGACGGCCACACGCAAGCGCTGGGGCTGCGCCAGAGAGAGCGTCGCGAAGAGGATCAAGGCAACAACGGGCAGAGCCCTGCAGGACCGGCCACGTAGACCACGGCGGGGAAGCAGGGAAACGCAAAAGTCGTACAGCTTCAACGCCATATGGCATTGATACCGTTCACGCGCCAAGACGTCAAGGGCCATCGTCCGGCCTTCTAGCGTTCGCGACCGAACTTCTTGTTGAGCTCGTGGTACGACATGTAGATGAGCGTCGGCCGGCCGTGTGGACAGGTATAGGGCATGCGCGTGCCGGCGAGGTCGACAACCAGTTGCTCGATCTCATCAAGGGTGAGGGCATCCCTCGATTTCACGGCCGCCTTGCACGATGCCTGTATGAGGGCATCTTCATTCAGCTTGCCGCGCGCACGGCCGGCGCCCCCTTCCTCCAACTCGCGCACAATCTCGGCGAGAAGCTGCTCCGGCCTGACCGCGGCCAGGAAGGCGGGCAGCGCATCGATTACAAAACTGTCGCCGCCGAAATCGGCGATGCCGATTCCCATGCGTTTCAGCACATCGCTATGCCGACGCACCAGGTTGGCGTCCCCCGGCCGCAGTTCCACCGTTTCAGGCACCAGCAACGCCTGGGTGGCAATGCCCCCCTTCTCGAAATTCCGCATAAAGCGTTCGTAGAGCACCCGCTCATGGGCCGCGTGCGGGTCCATCAAGACCATGCCGTCTTCGATCTCCAGGACCACGTAGAGTGCCCCCACCTGGCCCAGCACACGACACCAGGACCAGGGCGCGGCGGTCGCCTCGTCTGCTTCGCCCGCATCCGAGTCGGGCTCACCATCCGGCGAAGGCGCCTCACGCTCCACCCCGCCCGACCCGAACGGCTGGTCCATGGGCGGCGGGGGCGTGCCGTCCGTGGTCTGGATCGGCATGCGCGGGTAGCGAAAGACGCGGACCGGGGGCAGATCATCAATCGCGAGCTGAAGGTCCGGAACAGCGACGTGCGGCCGGGCGTCTTCCCCCGCCTCGATAGCGCCCGCAGGCCCAGCGGGCGGCGAGCCACCCACCGCCAGCGCCTGCTGCAGGGCGGCAATGACGGCGTCGCGCACCTCGGAGGGGCGACGAAAGCGGACCTCCTTCTTGGTCGGGTGCACATTGACGTCGACGCTGCCGGGATCGACGCTGACGAAGAGGATTAATACCGGGTGCCGGTCACGGGGCAGCAGCGAGTGATAGCCGGTCCGTATCGCATACCCCAGCAGCGGCGCACTCGTCGCGCGCCCGTTCACAAAGACGTACTGCTCGGTACGGTCGGCGCGACTGAAGGCGGGGAGGCCGGCGAACCCACGCACGTGAACGCCATCGGCCTCATGCTCAACCGGACGAAGCTGTCGCAGGTAGTCTTCCCCAAACAGGTCGCGCACGCGATCGGCGACGGCCGCATCTCCGCCGGGCGCCAGCCGGTGCAACACGCGTCCATCCACCGTGAGGCTCATCCCCGTTTCCGGGTGGGCCAGCGCCTGGAAGGTGAATGCGGACCGGATATGGGTCAGCTCGGTCTGCTGACTCCGCATGAACTTGCGGCGGGCCGGCACGTTAAAGAAAAGATCGCGGACCTCGATTCGGGTACCCGCCGGACCGCCGATATCGCGTACATCCTGTATCTTGCCGCCGGAGATGGAGATCTCGGTGCCCGAGTCATCCCCCTGCCGCGACGTGGTCAGGCGAAAGCGCGATACGGATGCGATGGCGGCCAGTGCCTCCCCGCGGAACCCGAGCGTGTTGATATGCTCGATATCGTCGACATCACCGATCTTGCTGGTGGCATGACGCTCGATCGCCAGCAGCGCATTGTCACGGTCCATGCCGCCTCCGTTGTCGCTGATGGCCACCAGCTTGCGGCCCCCGGCTGCGATCTCGATGTCGATACGCGTGGCGCCCGAATCGATGGCGTTTTCCATCAGTTCCTTGAGAACGGAGGCCGGACGCTCCACCACCTCACCGGCCGCGATCTTGTTGACCACGTTCTCCGGAAGCACGCGTATGTTGGCAGGCGATGGCATGGGGGGAAGCATAGGGGGTAAGGGGGCAGGGTTCAAGGTTCAGGGATGTCATTTGTGCGCTTCGCGCACGTCATTGGTCATTTGCGCCTTCGGCGCGTCATTGGGGAGCTTCTGATTGGCTCCCTCTGTCCAATGACGCGAGCGAAGCGAGCAAATGACGTGCGCGAAGCGCACTGATGACGAAACAAGCCGCGCAGCGGCGACGTTTCATTCTAGATCGTGATATCGATCTCGATCTCGTCCATCTCGGAGACGAGGTCGTCGTCTTCCTCAATCGCCTTGGGCGTCTTGAACGTCGGCAGGTAGCGGTAGTACACCTGGAGCTGCAAGGCGCAGAGACAGGTATCCATGACACGACCATCGCCGTGTTCCTTCTCGCCCGGCGAATCCCAGAAGCCCATGTCCTTGCCATCCTTGGCGGCGCCCTTCATCACGGTCTGGTTGCGCACCAGCTCGCGGGAGAACTGGTTATTCCATTGCTGCCAGGTGCTGCCGCCGGCATGAAACTTGGCCTGCGTGGCGTAGTACCAGTAGTAGACCGGCGACCTGCCCCACGGCTCGCGCCAGTTGAACGAGGCCTTCTGGGCCATGTAGTCCAGCCCCCGTTTGCATTCCGGCTTATTGGCCGCACCCAGGAACTGCATGCAGAGCACGCCGACCCCGGTCAGGCCGCCCTGGCCCGGACTGGTATAGCCGAATCCGCCCTGTGGGTGCGCGTTCTTCTGCATGCCCTTGACGGCCAGCTTCATCGCATCGCCCAGCTTGGGGTGATGAAGATCGGCCATCTTGGCCGCCTTGAGAGCCTGCACGCACCAGCCCATGTAGGAGGTGTCATCGCGGGTGGTTTGCTTAAGATTATAGTCCCACCCGCCGCTGGGATGCTGCCCCTTGATGACGAGCGCCAAGGCTTTCTCGGCCGCGGTCTTCACCATCGGGACCTTCGTCAGGGCATACGCCTCACAGAGCGCATACGTCACGATCGGGTGCGTGTAGTTGTGACCATCACGACCAGCGAACATACCCGTCTTCGGATCCTGGCTATCGACCAGGAAGCGAATAGCCTTCTCCACCGTGGGCCCGAACTCTTCCGACGCCGGTGTCTCGCCATGCGCGAGAAACGTCAGCAGGGCCAGCGACGTCGAGGCAGGTTTTGTCTTCAACCACGATCCATCCTTCTGCTGCTGCGACTTCAGCCAGCGCAGGGCGCGCAGCACGGCGCCTTCGGTAACTCCGGACCCGCCAAACTGCCCCATCGCGGAAGCCCGGGCACCGGCGCCGCGGTTGCCCAGGATGCCACGCATCACGATCGGGCTTTTCACCATGGCCACCTCTTCAAACTGCGCTTGGTCCTGTGACACTTCCGTCGCAGGCGCATCCATGACATCGTTGATTTCGGAAGGCGGCGCATCGGGTGTGAAATCTTCCATCTCGATCGGCTCGGGCGGCTCGATCGGCTCGTCTTCCAGGTCCTCGATATCTTCCAGGGCTTCAGGATCGATCTCTTCCACGACCTGCACCTCTACTGAGGCATCCCGCTCGGGTGCAAACGTGGCCAGCAGGGAGAGCATGCCGATACCGAGCACGGGCACCAGGATCGCGCAGACCGGCGCCGAGAGACGTGCGACCTGTAGGCGAGCGTACTTATAGTCGCCGCTATCCTTGTCGGCCTTGAGGCCCGCCATAACCTTCGCAACCTTCTGCCGGAATGTCAGGTGCTCGAACAGCGACATCAGGTTGTGCTTCGCCATCAATTCTTGAAGTTGGTCGTATTCGTTTTCCATGGTTTACTCCTCGCCCAGAAATCGACAGGGTTCCCCTCTCTGCCCTTAATACGTCTGCGCGTCCGGACTCCTTAGTGCACAAACGGCTCGCGGGGACGCTCGCCCTCCATGAGGCAACCCACGGCCTAGATGTGTCTATGGAGGGCGAGCGTCCTCGCGAGCCTTAAACTCTACATACTGAACACTGACAGCTTCTTGAGCCCCACCTTCGCGCAGATGTTGAGGACGCTGACCAGCCGCTCGTGCTGCGAATCCGATGTGCAACGGATGATAACGGACACGCTCTTGCTGAACGATGCCAGGCGGGTCAGGTCGCGCTCGAGCTGTTCGATCGAGCGGTTCTTCCCTTTCAGCATATAGCCGTAGCGGTGAATCGTGATCGTCAACAGGTCCTTGAAGGTCTCTTCCTGCTTGGCGTTGGGGTCCGGTGCCGGACGGGAGACATCCAGATGCGACAGGATGTCTTCCTGCTTCAGCGTGACCAGGAAGAAGATGAGCAACTGGAAGACCACGTCAATCATCGGGGTCATCTCGAGCTCAGCGGCATCCGCCGGTCTGCGTTTGCGCTTCCTCATCTAGGTCACCTCCTGCTTGATGGCCGCGAAGTTGATGCGCCAGATGCCGATCTTCGAACAGATATCCATCACCGCGCGCACATCCTTGTGGTCGGTCCGGCGGTCGGCCCGGATCAGGACCGGGAACTGCCTGTAGCGCTTGGCCCGCCCGATCATGATCTTCTGGAACTTGGCGCGAGAGAGCTGGGCGCCATGGATGGATATCCATCCACGCTGGTCTATCTCGACCACCATCGTGCGAGGATCTTCCTCCTCGATCATGGGGCCGTACTCGGCCTTGGCCAGGCGGATATCCTCGTTGATGCTCTGCTCCATCTTAATCGTCACGATGAAGAAGATGATCAACTGGAACACGACGTCAATCATGGGCGTCATGTCAACCGCGCAGCCGGCGGTGCTTGATCTTTTTTGCCGTCCCATGGCGTCTCCGTTCTGTCTCTATTCTTCGACGACTTCGACGTTGCGCAGATCCTTGATCAGCTCGATCGTCATGGCCTCCATCTGGAGGATGATCTTGCTCGCCGAGTTACGGAAGGTGTAGTACACGGCGACGCACGGCACGGCCACGGTCAGCCCGCCGGCGGTCGTGAACAGGGCCTGTGAAATATTCATGGCCAGCACGCCGACATCCGGTGCGCCTTCGGCCAGGGTGGAGAAGGCCGCGATCATACCTTGCACCGTCCCGAGCAGTCCAAGCATCGGGGCCAGGTTGCCGACCACCGAGAGCCAGGTCAGCTTCTGCATGATCGACTCGGTTTCGAGGTCGGCCGCCGTGGAGATGGATTCCTGGATCACGTCGTAGCCTTCTTCCACGTGGCTGAAGCCGGCGGAGAGAATGTTGGCCAGCGGCCCGGGCTCCTGCTCACAGTTCTGCAGGGCCTTGAGCACGTCGCCTTCGACCATAGACTCGGTGACATTGTCGATCAGCGCCTGCGGCATGATGCGCTTGGCACGCACCGTAATGGCGCAGTCAACCGTGAAGTAGACCGCCGCACCGGCCGCACCGAACAGCGCCAGCCACAGCATGATACCCAGCGGCCCCGAGCCGATGATCACGCTGAGAAAACTGCCCGATGACCCGCCTTCCTCGGCTGCTTCGACGGCTGCGCCATCCTCGGTTACCAGCTCACCGGCCTCCTGGGCCTGCGAATTGCACGCGCAGGCGGCTACGAACACCAGTGCCAGGACCAGCGTCAACTTCAGTACATTCTTCATGGTTGTGGATCTCCTTTGCTGTATACCGTGATACTATATCAATATGAGATTGTCTATGCCCCAGACTTCACTTTCTGGGCGTACTCGCTCTGCGGATAGCTCGACAGCAGTTCCTTGCGCATCTTTTCGGCGTAGGAGTGCTGGCCCTTCTCCTCGAAACACTTGGCGGCCTTGTAGAGCGCCTCGGGCTGTACGGTCTTGATTCCCTGGAAGAAGATAACCGTGCGCAGATAGCCATCGATCAACGCATCGTCCAGGTTGCCCTTCTGCTTGGCAATATCGCCGCGCCGGAGCTGCGCCACGGCGGCCAGCTCGCGCGACTCGCCCTTGATCGCAACGGCGAGCGCCTTGTCCAGCTTCATGTACTGCTCGGTCTCCAGCAAGCCCTGCCAGTAGATACCGGCAAAGCCGGGGTTCTCCAGCGCCTGTGGGTTCGATCCTGCGACGCGATCACACATGGAGACGGCCTTGCGCGGGTCCTTGGTCTTCAGGTAGGCCTGCGCCAGGTACTGCGCGGCGACCACGTCGTACTGCAGCATCGTGTAGTCCTTCATGATCTTCTCGAGCACCGGCAGCGCGGAAGCATAACGTCCGGCCACGACCTGCTTGACGGCGGCGTCAAGCTCGGCGGGCTTGGCCACCCTGATGTCCGCTACGTCACTTGGATCGAGCTTGTACTCCACGGGACTGCCCTCCGGCATGATTGAGTACTTCTTCGTGGTAGCAAGCCACTTCACCTTGCCCGTCAACTTCTGGCCAGTGCCCGTTTTGGTGATGACGGCCTTTACGGCGGCGTCTGTTGTCCCCGCCACCAGCAGTGCCACCAGCAGCGTGGTGAGTCCGATTCGCTTCCCTGTCATTCTCATTGGTTCTCTCCCGTTCCGCCGGCAGGGGCAGCCTTTGGTTCAGCCGCCTCGCTCGTCTCTTCAATAGGTTCTTCAGATTCTGTTGATTCGTCCGCTTCCTTGGTCACCTCGATGCCGCTCACGGCAAGCTTCGTTCTCGCCTTGCTACGCGCGCGCCGCACGTCGCTGAGGTAGCGACCGCTCGGGAAGGTCTCAATATAGCTGTCCGCGTCATCCACCACCGCCTGGAAATGTCCCGCCTCCAGGAGCAGCGGAATGCAGGCTCCAAACGCATCCTCGATATGCGGGCGGGCGGCTTCATCGCTCGCATCGCCGAGCATCATGAGCCCCTGCAGAATGGTGATCGCCTCGCCGCGATAGTCCGTGGCCTTCTCGGCTGATCCGAACTCGGCCTCAGCCTGCGCCTTCAGCAGAACGAGCTGTGCGACGACCACATCCGAGCGTGCCCGGAACCCGGACGACTTGTCGTATTGCCGCGCCGTGGTCATGGCGAGGACGGCCTTGTTGAACAGGTCCAGCCGCTTGTCGCCGTCGGCCTCGTGCTTGGCCAGTTCACCGTACGAACGGCTGAGCTGAAGGCTGGCTTCCACGGTCATACCGCTCTTCGGATACTTGTCGAGCAGGCCCTGCAGCACTTCGACGGCCTTGCCGTACTCCTCGCGGGCAACCATGACCTGGCCCTTGCCCATCATGGCCTTCTCTACGAACGCGCGTTCCTCTGTGGCGGAAAGGATACGTTCGAACGCCTGCAGACTGATGTCGTATTCCTCAGCCTTCAGCAGTTCGTTGCCGGCCGTCAGGATCTGGGTGTTGGAGTACTTGCCACCACTCGAGAACATCTCGCGGAAGACTTTGACCGCCCGGTTGCGCATGCCGAGTTCCAGCAGGCTTTTGCCGAGCATGAAGAGCGCATTCTCCGCCTCAGGCGTGCCGGGGTAGTCGGCCTGGAGCTGCTTCAGAGCCTTCTGGGCCTCGTCGGGCTTCTCGAGAATGGTCCACAGCGTGCCGACCTGGCTCAAGGCGGCAGGCGCATAGCGTGACTTGGGGTGACTGGTGACGAGCGACTGGAAGGTCTTGATCGCGGCAACCTGGTAGGCCTTGACCTTGCTCTCCGGCTGCTTCAGGCGGGCGTAGCAGACGGCCTTGAAGAAGAGACAGCCCTGCAACACGTCACTGTTCTTCTCCTCGTCCCCGGCTTCAGGCGCGTACTTGGGATTCTTGGCTTCGATCAGCTTGACCAGTTCGCTGTAGCGCTTGATGGCGGAGGGGAGGTACTTGTCGCCCAGCTGCTGGTAGCCATTTGCCATCCTGTACAGGGAGCGAATGTACTCGTGGCCCGGGTGACGCTCTTTCGCCAGGGCGTCGCTGTAGGCCTTCAGTGTGATCAGCTCCGACTTGGCATCCTCCATCTTGAGGTGACAGTAGGTGATCTGCTTGAGTGCACTGAGGTAGCTGGGCGACCCACTGTAGGTCTTCACGATACGCTGGTAGAGCGGCAAGGCCTTGGGGTATTCACCCTCTGTATAGGCGCGCGTCGCGGATTGATAGAGCAGTGCCGCGGCCATGGGATGCTTCGGGAAGTTGTCGAAGTAGACCTCGTAAACGGCCGTCTTGCGCTCCTCTTTGCCGCGGTCACCGTAGGAACCGCCGGCGCGGAGCACCTGGTCGCCGGCCTTGTTCTGCATCTTATGCTCGCCGCCAAAACGCTCAGCCATGTAGCGCACAGTGGTGTCTACCATGAGATCGTCCTCGGTCTCGACATAGCAGCGCGCCAGCTCGCCGAGGGCGTTGACAGAGGTTTCACCTTCGGGAAAACGGTTCAGAACCTTGAGGTAAGCATCAACGGCATTGGCAAACTGGTTCTGGTTGAACAGTGCGCGGGCGCCCTGGAACTGGTAGCGGCGGACCTTGTCCATCTGCTCTTTCGTGACCTTCGTCGAGATCTTGGCATTGAACGGCGGTGCCTTCAGCTTTTCCTCAACCTTCTCAGCAAACTCACCGGCATCGGGCGCCCACTTGGTGCTGGGATAGCCGATGAACACGTTCAGGAAGTGCTGCAATGCGCCGGGCGCCCGCTTGCCGGAAGCCTTCTTCTTCCCGGCCAGAAGATCGATGATCGCGGCCCTATCCTTCGCGGGGTCAAGCTTCTGCGCTTCCTTCCACATCATCTCACCGAGGAGATAGCGGCACTGGGCCATCGGACTGAGGTTCTCGAGGTCCTGCTCACGCAGGATATCGTCGATCTGCTTGAGCGACCCCTTGTAGTCCTCGATCAGCTTGGCGGCCCCATCAAGATCGCCCTTGAGGGCCAGCATGTGTGCCTTGATAACGATGGCCTTGCCGAACCAGATGTCCTGGACCCAGAGGATGTCGTCGGTCAGTTTGTTGATCTTCTCGAAGAGCGCTTTGCGCTCTTTCTCGGGCTTCTGCTGCACGACCTTCAGCATCAGCTCGGCCGTCTCGCTCATAACCTGGCGCTTGATGTGCTTGGCGACCTTCGCCTTCAACACGTTCTCGTAGGCGGCAATGGCACCCTCTTCCTTGCCGAGGAGGAGCTGCATCTGGGCATACTTATAGGCCGAGTTGATGTAGAAATCGTTGAGGCCGGGGGTGGGCTTGGGGAAGGCCTTGAAGAAGGACTTGTAGATCTCTTCGGCCTGGGGATACTTGCCCCACGCGTAATAGCCATCGGCCAGTGAGAGACGCATGGCCCAGGCGTCCTGCCCGTTTTGGTTGGCTTCTTTGGCAATCGCCTCGAGCACGGCTTCGAATTTGCCGCGGGAGATCATGCTCTGCATTTTGAGCACTTTGATGAACGGCTTGGCTTCGGGGTGCTTCTTGCTGAGGCGGTCGATCACCATTTCGGCGTAGTCGGCCATGCCGAGCTTCTGCAGGGCTTCAGCGTACTGGATCTCCATCTTGACTTCGGGGGACGGTCCCCCGGTCAGCTCTTCAGCCCCCGGAGCGGGTGCCGCCGCAATGATGCATCCTACCAGTAACAGCCGTGTCAGCCAGACGTGCCTGTGCCTCATATCGTTCCCATCTCCTCAGTAGATCAGGAGCCTAGGCAATGCCTTTCGGCGGGTCAATGGTTTTCTGAATTGGCAGCCTTGGAGACATAAGGATATAGTCGTTCTTGTGAATACGCTATCTGCCTTGATCATTGCCGCCGCCATCATCGTGACCGGCCTGCTGCTCTATTGGCTGCTCAACCGCTCGCTGCGCCGGAACGACAGCATGTCGCTTCTGCAGAACCAGGTGAACGCGGCGACACAGCAGTCCTCTCAGCAGGTCGAGGCGTTGCGCAAGGGTGTCGCCGACAGCCTGCAGGCCCTGACCAGCCAGCTCAACCAGTCGCTGGCCACGAGCAGCAAGCAGGTGGGCGACCGCCTCGACTCCACGACCAAGATCATCGGCGACGTGCGCCAGCAGCTCGGACAGCTTGAGAAATCCTCCAAGCGCATGCTGGAAGTGGGAACCGACATCGCACACCTGCAGGAGATCCTGCAGCCGCCCAAGCTGCGTGGTTCGCTGGGCGAGCTGTTCCTGGGCGATCTGCTGGCCCAGGTTGTGCCGGCCAGCCACTACGAGCTGCAGCACCACTTCAAGGGCGGCGAGGTGGTCGATGCCGTGGTGACCCTGCGTGCCGGCATGGTGCCGATCGACGCCAAGTTCCCGCTCGACAACTTCAAGCGCGTCCTCGCCGCCGAAAGCGATGACGACCGCCGCACCGCGCGCCGCGCTTTTGCGCGCGATGTAAAAGGGCATATCGACGCCATCGCCAAGAAATACATCCGCATGGACGAGGGAACCTTTGATTTCGCCCTCATGTATATCCCGGCCGAGAATGTCTACTACGAGACGATCATCAAGGATGAGTTGACGGATGGAGACATGGTTCTTTTCAACTACGCGCTCAAGCGGCGAGTCATTCCCGTGTCGCCGAACAGCTTCTATGCATATCTCCAGACCGTTATCCTGGGGTTGAAAGGGATGCAGGTCGAAGAGCAGTCGCGCGAGATCATCGGTCATCTTTCGCGCCTGCGCAAAGAGTTCGATACCTTCTCCGAAGCATTCCGATTGGTGGGCCAGCATCTCGACAATTCGGGCAAGAAGTTCACCGAGGCCCAGAAACGGCTGGGAAAGATGGAAAGCAAGATCGAGCAGATCGACGGGATGGCCCAGGGCTTGAAGATCGAGGACGCCCCCGAAACGCCCGCCCTACCCGAAAGCCCCGCGTGATGCCCACCCACCCGCTCTCGCACTCACCATTCACCACTTTCTTATTGCACCCCAGCGCCCCTTTCGCCTATCGTGGCCTTTTGAGGAGAAACCATGGGTAAACTAGTCCGAGTCCTTGTTGTGGTGTGCCTGCTTTTGAGTATTGGGGCACTGGTTTTGGGTATGCAGCTTTTCGGCAAACGCGAGTTGTTGAAAGGGCGTGCACAGAAGCTGGAGAACGCGGTTATCCAACTCGGCGCCTTGATCGAGGAAGAGGCACCCAAAGGCGACACGGTCCAGTATCCGGAGCGCGACATATCGCCTACCACGCTCGATTTTCTCGATGAGCAGGAATTTTCAAGCTTCTGGGGTTCCTATTCGAACAGTTACGAGACTGCCGATGCGGCAACCATGAACATCAAGCGGCGCGAAGCCGAGTTGTTCGCCTACTATAAGCGCAACGCTGAGGGCAAAGTTCTCAAGGATGCCCGCGGTCTCAAGGTCACCAGCGGTGACGGCACGATGCAGGGGCTCCTCGACGACATCCTGGGCAAAGCCGAGGATCAGTACAACCTCCTGAACGATACGCGCCAGCAGATGGGTGAGACGCGTGCCGAACTCGTCGCCGCCAATCAGGACCTGAACCAGGCCAAGGGAGGCTACCGCCAGACCCTCGCGAAGCTCAAGGACACCGAAGAAGCGAAGGCCCGTGTGGAAGGCGAACTGCAGGTCACGAAGAACGACCTGGCCGAGTCCAGGGAAGCCCAACGCGCGCTGGAAGATGCCATCGCCGAAGAGCGCCGCCAGCTCCAGTTTGTTGAAGAGCAGAAGATTGAACTGGAAGACAATATTACGCAGCTACTAAAGGAAGAGATCGCCGGACTGCGCGGCAAGACCCCCACCAAGGCGATCGAGTCGACGGCCCAGCAGGGCAGCCTCGACCAGATCATCGTCGACCCCGGCACCAAGGGCAAGGTCGTGTCTGTCAACGATACGTGGAATTTCGTTATTCTCGCCTTGAGCGACACGGCCCTCACTGAGATCCTGGGAGAGAACCTCGACCAGGCGCCCGGAGCCGTGGAGTTCATGATCAAGCGCGATATCGATGGCCAGGAAACCTTCGTCACGAAGGTCCGACTCCAACAGGTGCGGCGCGACGAGAAGCTGGCCATCGCCAGCATCCTGGGCGACTGGCAGCAGATGAACGTCGAGGAAGGCGATATCGTATTCAAGTGATGCGCGCGCTGCTCACGACCACGCTACTCGCTGCGGTGGCACTACTCCTTGCCGGGTGTGCCACGATTGAGGACGAATCCGACCTGCCCTGGAATACACCCCAGCCGTGGGAAGGGTCGCCGTCGATTCCGGGGTTGAACCAGTACTAGGACCTATCCCAGAACCGGCTCGCGGGGACGCTCGCCCTCCATGGGTGCTCCAAGACGTCTGAGTTCTGTATGGAGGGCGAGCGTCCTCGCGAGCCGCAGGTTCACTGGCCAGTCTTGACTGCTACTTCAACCCCCGCTCGATCATCGCTTCCGCGATCTGAACGGCGTTCAGCGCAGCGCCCTTGCGGATGTTGTCGCCTACGGCGAAGAGGGCGAGTCCGTTCTCGACGCTGTCGTCCGGACGAATCCGGCCGACCAGCACATCATCGCCACCCGCTGCATCCAGCGGCATGGGATACTGGCCGTTCGGAACATCGTCGACAACCTGGACGCCCGGCGCCGCGGCCAGCAGCTCGCGGGCCTGCTCCGGCGTCATCGGCGCAGCAAACTCGATGTTAATCGCTTCGGAATGCGCGTAGAAGACCGGCACACGCACGCAAGTTGAGGAGACGCGGAGGTCCGGCGCTCCCAGGATCTTGCGCGACTCGAAGAGCATCTTGGCTTCTTCGCTGGTGTAGCCCGGCATCGTATCCTTCAAACTGCCGATCTGCGGCAGACAGTTGAAAGCGATCTGGTAGGGATAGGCACTGACCTCTATCTCTTCGCCGGCGGCGTAGGCACGCGTCTGCGCTTCAAGCTCGTTGATCGCGCTGCGCCCGGTGCCGGAGACCGACTGGTAGGTCGACACTATGAGACGGCGGATCGGCACCGCACGATGCAGCGGAGCCAGGGGCATCAGCCCGATAATCGTGGAGCAGTTCGGGTTCGCCACGAAGCCCTGGTGGTTATCCAGTGCGTCCGCGTTGATCTCGGGAATGACAAGCGGAACACGATCATCCATCCGGAAGTCGTCGCCGTTGTCGATCACGATGACGCCACGCGCGACGGCGTCCCACCCATAGGTCTGCGACGCGCCCCTGGCGCCTTCGGTTCCGGCGAAAAGCGCAAAATCGAGGCCGTCGAAGGCCTCCGGCGACGCGGCAACCACGTCGAATTCCTCACCCGCTACCGTCTCGCGACGGGCCGAGCGAGCCATAATGCGAATCTCCTCGGCGGGGAAGTTGCGCTCGCGCAACACCTTCACGATCTCGGTGCCCACGGCACCGATACCCACCAACCCAACCTTGTACTGCTTCATCTGCTTCGTCTCCATCGACTGCACATCTACTGTTTCGCCCCCACCCCGCTTGTCGGGGTGGAGCGAGAGATTTCTCCACACAGGGCAGATTCCAGAATTATCTGCGCCCGGTGTGCGCGAGGCACGCGCGAAGCGCTCAACTCGCACCAGTCGGGCGCAAGCTCGTTCATCGAAACCGCCGCTTTCGCCGATCTTGGGTACCACCGGCGCAAGGCCGGTGGAGACCACGTTTCTTAATCAGCCACAGCCGTCGCCACTAAATCACCCACCTCCGTGGTGGAATAGCCCATCCGGCCGGCCGCCATGCTCTTCATCTTGGTCCCGGTCACGTCCGCCACGACCGTCTCGATCGCGTTGGCCGCCTCGGTCTCGCCCAGCGTATCGAGCATCATCGCGCCGGCGCAGATGGCGGCCAGCGGGTTGATCACGTTCATGCCGGTGTACTTCGGTGCAGAGCCGCCGATCGGCTCGAACATGCTCACGCCTTCCGGGTTGATGTTGCCGCCCGCGGCGATGCCCATGCCGCCCTGCGTCATGGCGCCGAGGTCGGTGATGATGTCACCGAACATGTTGCCAGTCACGAGGACATCAAACCACTCCGGATTCTTCACCATCCACATGCAGGTGGCGTCAACGTGGTAATAGTCGCGACGGATATCGGAGTAATCCTGCGCGCCGATCTCGTTGAACGCGCGCTCCCACAGGTCAAACACGTAGGTCAGCACGTTGGTCTTGCCCACCAGCCCGAGGGTATTCTCGTCGCCCTTGCCGCGCGACTTCTTGCCGTGTTTCTGGGCATACTCGAACGCGTAGCGCAGGCAACGTTCCACCTGGAAGCGAGTGTAAACCATGCTCTGCACGGCCACCTCGTTCGGGGTGCCCTGCTGCGAGATGCCGCCGGTACCGGTGTAGATACCGCCGCTGTTCTCGCGGACCACCACGTAGTCGATCTCGGCCGGACCTTTGTCTTTAATCGGCGTATCGACACCGGGATAGAGCTTAACCGGACGCAGGTTGATGTACTGGTCCAGCTCAAAGCGCAGACGCAGCAGGATCCCCTTCTCGAGGATGCCCGGCTTTACGTCGGGATGGCCAATGGCGCCGAGGAAAATCGCATCGAACTGCGACAGTTCGCTCGAAGCGGAATCCGGCAGCACTTCGCCGGTAGCGATGTAGCGGTCGCCGCCAAAGTCAAAATCGGTGCAGTCCAGCTTGAATCCGTACTTATCCGCTGCTGCATTCAGCACCTTCACGCCTTCGCGTGCCACTTCCGGCCCCGTTCCATCGCCACCCATGACAGCGATCTTGTACGTCTTGCTCATTGTCTTCCTCTCTCATGTATTCATCTGGCTTGCCATCCGTAGCTCGCCTTCTCGCATGACACTGACCCTCCGTCGCCCTATCGGGCTATGGAGGGCATCCTTCACTCTTGCTACGCTGCGAGCGAAGGATGGTGGAGCGGAGGAGATTCGAACTCCCGACCCCCGCGTTGCGAACGCGATGCTCTACCAACTGAGCTACCGCCCCACACCAATCGGTCAAACGAGCGCGCAATGTACCACTAGAAACCCGGGGGAATCAAGCCCTTTGGGGCTCGATTCAGGAGAACTCAAGCGTCTATCGCCTGGGTCTGGTTGTCGAGGCCGGTGACAATAATGGCTTTGCCCTGGCGGATGGCGGGACATTCGGCCTGGCAGGCGCCACAGCCGCGACAGATGTCGGGGTCGACGACGGGGCGTGGCAGACCGTCCGGGGCCATGTCGTCCATGATGGCCGCATAGGGACAGTACTCCTGGCAGACCATGCAGTGTTCGCCGTCCTCCCACGCCAGGCAGGCCTCGCGCCGGACCTTGGCGTGACCGATCTGCAGATGACGCTTCTCATCCTCGCTGACCGGGCGGATCGCACCCGAGGGACAGACCTGCGAACACTGGGTGCAATACTCCTCACAGTAGGAGCGACTGGTGTCGAGGTCGGGATGGAAGCAATGGCCAAGGATTCTCTGCAGCGGCGACCGGACCTTGATCACCCGCGTCGGACAGGCCTCCACGCAGGCATAACAGCGCGTGCAGAGGGCGGCAAAACGTTCCGGATCACCCGCACCGGGGGGCAGCACCGGAATCGGTGGCGCCTCGGAACCGGCCAGCGGGGCCCACTCCCTGGCGGTCAACGCCAAGGGAGCTCCCAGGAGGAGCCCGGTAATGAAATCACGCCGCACCCGGTCCTGTTTCCACGCCGGGTGCGCGGCTCGCACGTGGCACAGATCGAAGAGGTATCCCAGCGGACAGAAATGGAAACACCACACCAACGGCTGCCACACCCCCAGCAACAGGAACAGCGGCAACAGGAGTCCCGGCACCAGGGCCGCGGTTGTGCATGTTCCCTTAATAAGGGGTACAAGGCGGGTGAAACAGGAGAGCGGATCCATGAAAAGCCAGAGCGGAAAGCCGATGCAGGCGCCCGCCACGATCATCCAGAAGACGATTCCCCCGAAGCGGAACCGCACGAGGCGCTTGCGGCCCTTGCAGAGCGCGGCGGTGGAATAGAGCGTGCCGGCCGGACAGATCCAGCGACAGAAGAAGCGCCCCCGCCAGGCCGCGATTGCCAGAACAGCAATCGCCGGCAGCCCCCAGAAGAGCCCCGCGTACCAGTGTCGGCCCGCCAAGGCATTGGCGAACGTCACCAAGGGGCTCAGTCCCGGAACAATACGGCTAAGGAGAAACGGAATGGGCCCGCCCACGGCGAAGAAGATGGCCGCAACGAGGCAGACCAACCGAACGCTCCACTGTATCCATTTGCGCACTTTCACAGCAGCAGCCGAACTACACGCCCACTTCGACGCGATGGATATTCATCTGTGCGGCATCGATGACGCCCATGCCCATCTCTGCGGCCAGGGCGAGATACTTCACCTTGCGCGGATCGTCGTGGAAGAGTGTTGCCGTATAGGCGTCGGCAGCCACCTGGTCTTTCGACACGACAAGCAGGTTGGGTTTCTTCAAGGTCTTGGCCGGTCCCTGCGGGCCCTTATCCATCATGATCCGGGTGGCGTCGATGATGGTCCATGCCGGCTTCATGAACGTCGAGAAATCGGCAATGCACTGGTGCAGGTTGCTGCGATGCCAAACCCGCCGGTCCTCGACCGCACCCATCCAGTTCTTCATTGCCATCGTCAGCGTGGCACCGCCGTGGTGCTTGGCCACCGGCATGTTGACGACTGCGTCGGCCTCGAGAAAATGCTTGGTGACCCGTGCGGACGTGAGGCTCTGCCCCTTGGGGATGGTGACATCGCTGAAATACTTCTTCTCCTTCTTCATGTCGATCATCTTGGCCCCGGCGCTCTTGACCGCGTCACGAATGCCGCTGCGCTTGAACGACTCGTCGCCGCGATGACAGGGGTGCTCAGGCACATCCAGCTTGGTGACACCAAACTCACGCGCGCCCTTGAGAAATGTCGCTACCAGGTCCGGATGCGTGTTGGCCCCCTCTTCGGGCGTGCGCGTCCATGCCGCGTTGACCTTGAGCGCCAGCGAGCGTGTCTGCTTCCCAAAGCCACCGTTCGCATTGACCATCTCCAGGCAGGCTTTCATCAACTTCGTCTTGTCCGCGCCATGAAACACCCAGACATCGGGCTTAGGAACATCCGCCAGCAACGTCACCGGCGCAGACAGTACAGCCACCCCCGCCGCCCCGGTCTTAATGAAATCACGACGAGAAAAACTGAAACACTGATCATGCATCATAGTATGCCTCCTCTGGATAGGGCTCTACTGTACCGCAACACAAAAGGAACGGCAAGACCCGGCAACGGAGATCAGCACAACGACACTCGCGTAAGCCCGCTGGAACCGTTACTGTATCCGACTTCCAATATCCAGACGGGACCCAAGGATGCAGACATGGGCGTTCTCAACATAGATGGCGTGAGCCTGAGTTTCGGGGCGGAGCGATTGCTCGATGGCGTGACGCTCACTATCGAGGCCGGCGATCGCATCAGCCTTGTCGGACGCAACGGAACCGGCAAATCCTCGCTGCTCAAACTGATTCACGGCGATATCGCGCCCGATGAAGGCGTCATCCGCCACCACAAGGACCTCCGTATCGCCTACCTCCCCCAGGATGTTCCCCTCGAGATGAGCGGATCCGTCATCGATACGGTTGAGACCCACGCCTTCAAAGCACGTCACGCCAAGGCCCATTCCGAAGCCCAAGGCCACCAGGTGGTGGGGCGCATCCTGTCCGAGCTGGGTGTGGACCCCCATGCCGACTGCGCCACGCTTTCCGGCGGCCAGAAGCGACGCGTCCTGCTGGCCGGCGCCCTCGTGCATGAACCCGATGTTCTGCTGCTGGATGAACCCACCAACCATCTCGACATCGACTCCATCTGCTGGATGGAGACCTTCATCCAACGCCACGTCAAGACCCTCCTGTTCGTGACCCACGACCGTGCCTTCCTGCGTCGCATTGCCAACCGCATTGTTGACCTCGACCGTGGCAAGCTCGCCGACTGGGCGTGCGACTATGACACCTTCCTGCGCCGCAAGGCCGATCTGTTGCACGACGAAGCGGTGGGCCGCGCCGCCTTCGATAAAAAACTCGCCAAGGAGGAGGCCTGGATTCGACAAGGCATCAAAGCGCGCCGCACACGCGACGAGGGACGCGTGCGTGCCCTCGTGGCCATGCGCGAAGAGCGACGCGTGCGACGCGCCCAGGAAGGAAAAGCCCGTCTCCAGCTACAGCACGGCGAAAGCTCCGGGCGACAGGTTATCCGCACCAAGGATCTCTCGTTTTCCTACGGTGACGCCCCACCCCTGATCCAACACTTCTCTGCCCGCATTCTGCGCGGCGACACGATCGGCGTCATCGGCCCCAATGGCTCCGGCAAGACCACGCTCCTCAAACTCCTGACCGGAAGCCTTACGCCCACGGCCGGCAGTGTCGAGCAGGGCACCAAGCTCGAGATTGCCTATTTCGACCAGCACCGTGCTCAGCTCAATCAGAACGAGACCGTCGCCGAGAATGCCGGACACGGCATGGACAGCATCATGATCAACGGCAAATCGCGCCACGTCATCAGCTACCTGCAGGACTTCCTCTTCACCCCCGATCGCGCCAAGGCCCCCATCTCCGTGCTCTCCGGCGGCGAACGGAATCGCCTCCTTCTGGCCAAGCTCTTCGCCAAGCCCTCCAATCTTCTAATCATGGACGAGCCCACCAACGACCTCGACGTGGAGACCCTCGAACTGCTCGAAGAACAGCTCACCAACTACAACGGCACCGTCCTCATGGTCAGTCATGACCGCGCGTTCCTGGACAACGTGGTCACCAGCATCCTGGTGATGCAAGGCGATGGAACCGTACAGGAATATATCGGGGGATACAGCGACTGGCTCAAGACACAGCGTCCAGCGGCACCCGCCCCGACCAAAAGGACGCAACCGAAGTCCCGGACGCCCGCCGCCTTCGGCTTCAAACAGAACCGCGAGCTCAACGCCCTGCCGAAAAAGATAGAGAAGCTCGAAGTCGAGCTGGAGGCCCTACACCAGAAGATGGCCGCGCCCGGCTACTTCCGCACGCCACCCGCAGAGTTGGCCGCGGACCGCGAAACCGAGACAACTCTCGACGGCGATATCCAAGCTGCCTACGAGCGCTGGGAAGTCCTCGAACAGCTCCGCGACCAAGGGTAAGGCAAGTCAGTCGATCTCTTTCGGCTGCCGCAAGATCCCTGCTCGACGAATATTGCAGGAACTGCCACGCCCAGCCTTGGGCGTCCATCGACAGGTTTACCCACTCTCCATCCGCATAGACCTGGCCAATGATGCGGTGGTAACGCTCTCACGTATCGAGGTCTATCACCGGGAAGTGCTCGTCTGAGCGCCTACCGGTATACGTTTCGCATTCCCGGCGATCGTGATAACCGCTCCTCCATTTGGAGGTGGGAGTTGCGCACGAAACATAATGCCGTAAGTTTTTTACGGTAAAGCCTTGCACGGCGGCTTGGGGGAAGTGTAGGTTGTCCCTCAGACGGGATGGCCCCTTCCACAATCCCAGTCATAGGAGGAACCGTCATGCTATGCAAGTTTGAGGTAAAGAACTTCAAGAACTTCGGCGAGCCGTTCGTCTTCGACCTACTGTCGACGAAGAACTATGAGTTCAACCCCGAGTGTGTTCAGAACGGCGTCGTCGCGAACTCGATCATCTACGGCCCGAACGCCTGTGGGAAGACTAATCTGGGCCACGCTGTCTTCGATATCAGAACTCACCTGACGGATGACAAGATCACTGAACACTATGAGACCGACTACCTGCATGCTGCGCAACGGGAAGGCAGTGCCAAGTTCGTCTACACCTTCCAGTTTGGTGAAGATGAGGTCGAGTACGCCTATGAGAAGGCGTCGGTTCGAAAACTGCTTTCCGAAGTCCTGAAGATCAATGGTAAGACCGTAATTTCTTTGGACCGACGGGAGGGGAGCGTCGCGGAGTTCGATCTGGATGGGACGGAAACGCTCAATAGGGATCTTGGTTCCGGCCTCGGCGATGAAAACAGTCCGTTGTCGGCTGTCAAGTACGTGGCAAATAGCACAGTGCTCACGGCTACGCCGGAGAACTCCGTCTTCAGGAAGTTCGTCGCCTTCGTAAAGAACATGGAGCATTTCACAACCGAGACTGCCCGGGCCGTGCAGGCTGCCGCAGGAACTGTTGCCGATATCATCCTGGGGGGCGGCCGTAAACTTGCGGGATTTGAGACTTTTCTTCATCAAGCGGGAGTCGCATGCAGCCTGTCTGTTGTCGAAGTGTCGGGGGAGAAGCAGATCGCGTTTGATTTCGGAGACAGCCAGCTTGATTTTGTGACGAATGCCTCCACGGGAACATTGAGTCTCACCGCGCAGTATATACAGCTAATCACTCTCCGACTTCAATGTGACTTCTCTGCGAGATCTGAAACCAATGGTGTGGAGGTGGTAGGCGATGCACGGAAACAAGCAGAGGATATGGGATGGTTCCCGCGTGTCCGGCCTTTCCTGTTCATTGATGAGTTCGATGCCTTCTACCATCACGCGGCCGCGCGATATATGGTCGAGACGCTCAAGAAACTCGACTGTCAGTCGATTCTGACTACCCACAACACCAGTATCATGTCCAACGACTTGCTGCGGCCTGACTGCTACTTCATCATGAGCGCGACGGACATCAAGCCGGCGTACGCTTTCACGGACAAGGAACTCCGCAAAGCGCACAACATCGAGAAGATGTACCGTGCAGGTGTCTTCAATGGCTGAGAGCATTCTTTTTGTGGTTGAAGGCGTGAATCCTGAGAAACATGTCCTCTCAAGCATTGGGAAGCAGTTCTTCGAGAACAAGCTCATCCAAGTGGCCTACGAGACAGAAGTCTATCAGCTTGGTAAACTGCTGAGCGCTGACCCCTATCTGGACCTATTTGAGGTGCTGAAAGAGAGGAGCGAGAAGAATCGCCAACTGCTGGAGGAATTCAATCGGGACGATTTTTCTCAGATCTACCTGTTCTTCGATTATGACGGCCAGGCGGCCAACGCATCTGATACCGCTCTCGATGCCATGCTGGTGCATTTCGCCAACGAGACTGAATCCGAAAGCTATACGTGAGCTATCCAATGGTCGAGGCCCTCAAGCACTTGAGTCACAGTGATTCGTTCGAGGACTGTGCAGTACCGGCCGGGATAACAGGTGCGGAGTACAAGCCCCTTGTCGGCAAGTACCTTGACTTTCAGGATCTCCGTAAGGTAACTGCTGCCGATTGGCAGTTCATCATCAAAGAGAATATCAAGAAAGCGAACCTGATAGCCGAAGGGACCTATTGCATACCGCCTACACTTCCCCATCAGCGCAAGCTGCTTGACGGACAGCTTCAGCGATACAAGACACCGGTTGGCAACATAGCCGTCCTCAGTGCTTTTCCGCTGTTCTTGCGCGATTACTTCGGGGAATCCATTCTGGTATAAACCAAGTGCGTGCAGAGCGGCTGTCCTACTTCAGGAGGGTCGAAGGCGTAAGATGAGGGGTAAAGCCAATCAGTCGATCTCTTTGACCACATCGATCGATGCGCGAACGGGATCGGTTTTGGGGGCATCCCCCGGGCGACCCGCACCGGCATACGGGGGATGGTCGATGAGCAGCCGCATGGCGCGGCTGGCCTCCTCGCGTGACAAGCCCCGGGCTATGAGCTGATCGAGGATGGCTTGGCGGTGGTTCCGAATGCGTGTGCGGTTCCAGCCTGTGCGGCCCAGGGACGTCACCAGCTCGGAATGCACGGGATCGGCGCAAATTCGTTGAGCCTCGGCCTTCTCTCGTTCCAGAATGCCCTTCACATCTTCGCCGGCTTGTTCCCGAATCTGCTGACGCTTCTCGTTGAGCGCTTTGATCTCATCATCCCGCTTCCGATCAACCGCCCGTCTTTCATCATCCAGCGGCTCCAGCTCACTCCTGAGCAGTGCCCCGAATTCGGCAATCACCTCAACCGCGTCGCTGTTCGGTTCGGGCAACGGTGCAGGACCATCCACGACACACACCCAGAAGTCGTCAACGCGTGCTTTGGCCGGACGCTGTCCCACCAGCGATAGCGGCGGCGCGGACACCGTATTCCATGCCACGCCGACCACAGGCAACGCCACACCTTCGACGCCACCGTTCCAGACCGCCTTCACACCCGAGTTGGCCAGGTGATAGCCCGGCACCACGGCGCCGCCCCAGACCGTGCCCGCGGCGGTGCCCAGCAGACCAACCGGAACGCGCACCACGTTGTCGACCGTGCTCTGCATGAACGCCCAGGGGTACGACATCCACCAACCGAAGACCCGCTTGTCGACGCGCTTCTTTGCCCGCTTGAAGTACTTCTTCCACGCGCGGCCGGACCCTTTGACGGCAAAGTCCGCCAGGCAATCGTCGTAAGCCCATTCGAAGCAGTCCGTCGTGGTGTCCCACATGTCAGCATACTTCTTCTTCCCTACGTACTCCCCCAGGTTGCCCCCCGCTTGCTTCAGGTTGCGCCACCCATAGCGCGCAGGCGGCGTATAGCCCGGCACAATCCGGATGTCATACCATGTGCCGTCGTCTCCCTCGACACGCCCCCGCCAGATGAGCTGCCCCTTCTGTTTCAACGGCAGAAAATAGCCTTCATCTTCGCCCGCACGCACCATGCTCACAGCACAACACAACACCAGTATCGCAAGAAAACCGCATCGAATACTCATTCTACACCTCCCCCTACATGCCATGGTTCTGTCAAAAGAATTTCACTTCTGACTTCCCAACATCTTGCCTATAAGTGGGTTACGACCAAATGGCCGTTCTCCCCCGTTCTCATGGCCTATATTTCTCCATTTGAATATCCAACAGCCAACAAGGAATATC
>JADHWE010000014.1 GCA_016783675.1 Kiritimatiellia bacterium | reverse complement strand
ATTCGCGCCTTTTCGCACACTTGGAAATTGGATTTGAGTGTTGGCTGTTGGATATTGAGAAGCACCTCGACATCCCGCCATGGAATGCGATTTCATAAAACAGACTTGGCCAGGCATCAACATTTGAACGATACCAATATTTTAGAGGTGTAGCGCGTTGGCCACGGCGATGAGCGCGATGCAGGCGACGTCTGTGCGCAGCGCACCGAACGGCAGGCTGACGGCGCGGAAGCCGGCGCTCTGCATCAGCTCCAGCTCGAACGGCACCCAGCCGCCTTCGGGACCCACCGCCAATAGGAGTCGCTGGTCCGGCTCCGAAGCCAACTCGGCCTCCAACGGCGCCGCATCGTGCGGATGCGCCACGATACGCCTCGTGCCGGGGCAGAGCTCGTCCAGCCGGTCCTCGACCAACGGACGAAACCGCCGCGCCACCGTGACCTCCGGCAGACGCGTTGCACCGGCCTGCTGCAGCCCTTCAATGAGCAGGGGGTCGTAGTTGGCCGGGTCCAGCCAGTGCGTATCGAAGTAATTGCGCTCCACGCGGGCGGCGTTGGTGATGATGATGCGACCGAGGCCCAGCGAAGCCAGCGGCGCCCAGAGTCGCTTCATGACCTTCGGTCGGGGCATGGCCAGCAGAAGATCGAGGGGAGGCACTTCAGGCGGCGTGGACTCAAACTGACAGGCCAGCTCCACGGAAACGTCGTCGAGGGCGACGACCTCCCCTTCCCCGCTGGGCCCGTTCAGGATGCCGACGCGAATCGTGTCGTGTAGAGCAGAGCAAAGCACGCTGCGAATATGGTCGGCACGGTCATCACCGAGCACAACCCGTCCGCTCGCGGGCACTTCATCTGCTTTGAACAGGATCCTGTTCATGGCCGACCATCATAGTCGGCCACGATCAGTCCGCAACCACATACGTATAGCCACCGGCGCCGGTTCGCCTGAAACGTCCGGTCGTGAGATTACCGTCATCGATCTTGTCGTCGACTCGCAGCAGGTCCTGCAGCGAAGCGGTCGCTCCAATGACCGTCACACCGGCTGATACGCCAACGGAATTGCGATCCCAATCCCACATGCCTCCCAATGGGGTATCTTCGCTCCAATCCAAGCCCTTCACATAGGCACTGAAGTCCGCCGGGGCTTGGCGAGGGGTTCTGTCAGGCGGATACGAACCGTTCTCCATGGCATACATCTCTATATAGTCAGTTGCCAGGCGAATATCGTTTAGATAGCGCGCGATGCGGCTTTCGTTTCTCGCTTTTGCGAATGACGGGATGGCGATAGAGGCCAAGAGACCGATAATCATGACTACAATCATGATCTCGACAAGGGTGAACGCACTCCTCGGCCCCAATCTCCGCGCCGCTATGCCTTCACATTCTGACAGTTGATCGCTCATGTACCACATATAGACAGCACGCTACGTGCCATCTGAGCCACCCATGTAGAGCTAAAGGCCTATCTGCGCTTTACCATCGCGTTCGACATGCTATGATCTGCGACCTAAACAGCAAACAGGAGGATTCTTATGTTCAGACCTACCAGTCTCTATCTCACCGCAACCGTGGCCGCATTGCTGGCAGCAGGTTGCACCACGCTTCCGCAAGGCAGCCCTGACCATGCCCCCGATGCCAAAGCTCGCACGTTCGCGGAGGATGTTGCGTTCCTGAAGCAGCACACAGAGGCGATCGTGCTGGAGAATGACGGCGGCAAAGTTGTTGTGGTACCCGAATACCAGGGCCGCGTTATGACCAGCTCCGTGGGCGGAGCAGACGACTTAAGCTTCGGCTGGCTGAATTACGATCTCATCACCAAGGGCGTGCGACCAAAGAAAGACGTCAAGGGCCGGCTCGAGGAGCACATCTATGTGTTTGGCGGCGAAGAGCGCTTCTGGCTCGGACCCGAGGGCGGCCAGTATTCGGTCTTCTTTGATGGAGGCGAACCGTTTGACTTCGACCACTGGAACACGCCGCCGCTTATCGACACTCAGCCGTTCAGAGCGGTCAAACAGACCAAAGCCGAGGCTCTCTTCAGGCGCGGCTTCAAAATCACGAACTACAGTGGATCCACGTTCAAGGGCATGATCAATCGGCGCGTGAAGGTTCTAAGTCGTCCGGACATCGCCAAGAGCATGAAGGTGGAACTGCCGGATTCGGTGGCTGCGGTGGCCTACGAGACGCGCAACATGTTGAAGAACACGGGAACCGACGACTGGACACGCGACACCGGGCTCCTCTCTATCTGGATTCTCGGCATGTACAAGCCCGCACCGAACACCACGGTGGTCATCCCGTTCAAGGCCGGACCGGAAGCCAAGCTGGGGCCCATCGTGAACGACACCTACTTCGGCAAGGTCCCGGCCGAACGCTTGATCGTTAAGAAAAATGCGCTCTACTTCAGCGCGGACGGAACGTACCGCAGCAAGATTGGTCTCACGGCCAAGCGTGCCAAGGGCATTGCGGGCAGCTATGATGCCGACAACCACGCCCTGACCGTCGTCACCTACAACACAAAGTCGGCCAATGCGCCCTACGTGAACTCGATGTGGGAGTTGCAGGATGAACCCTACGCGGGTGATGTCATCAACTCCTACAACGACGGACCGCCCAAGCCGGGCGCCAAAGCGCTCGGTCCGTTCTACGAGATCGAGACCTCCTCGCCGGGCGCCGAGCTCAAGGCAGGCAAGAGGATTACGCACGTGTCAAAGACCGCCCACCTGGTGGGTCCTGAACCCGAACTGGATGCGATCGCCAAGAAGCTGTTCGGCGTTTCACTGGAAGAGATCAAGACGGCGCTGAAGTAGCCACAGAAGTCTGAGTCTGCGGTAGGGCGAGCTCTCCGGGCGAGCCGTCTGTGTCACGGCTCGCTCGGAGAGCTCGCCCTACCTCACTTGCCCAGCATGCTCAGCACCACGTGTGCCAGCAGGCTGTAGAGAGCCACGCTGAGCACGCAAGGCGTGATGGCGCGGTAGACATCCACCAAACGCGCGCTGAAATACTCGCGCGTGACCAGCAGGCAGAGGTGCACCGGAGAGAGCATCATCCCCATGTAGCCGAACCCATAGGCCAGTACCAGTGTCGCCCACGGCGTGAGTCCAGACGACTCGGCCGCCATCAGGCCCACCACCAGGGGGAACGAGGCGGCTGCAAAGCCAACCGCCACGCCGGTGACCAGCCCGGCAATAAACGGCAGCATGGCAATGGCGACCGCGATCGGGATGCCGCTATCGATCAGTTCGCGACTCGCGGACGGGAGCAGCTCCGACTTCATCAGCAGCGACTTGAACACCATCACCCCCGCCAGCATCAGCAGGATACCGAGCGATTTCGGTTTGAAGGCTGTGGCCAGGAGACGCACGCGCTCCACGTCCTCGCCTTTTGCGGCCGCATGGCGACGCTGCAGGAACTCATCAATCGAGATGACAACCATACCGAGCACGAGACCGAGCAATACGCAGCTCAGCTTCTGAACCTGTGCCGATGCCGACGGAAGCAGCAGCCGCAGGAGCGGAGGGAAAACAAGAAGAGATCCTATGACGGTCAACAGAGGAAGGATCGTCATGATCGCGCGCAGGTTGTTGCCCGCCCCCGCCGCTTCGGGCGGCGGCGCCTCGGCCAAGTGTGGTCGCACGAGGAACAGGTACCCGGCAGCAAGCGCCACAAGTGTGAAGGGAAACTGCACCGCCATGAAGACGCGCGTATCCATCTCGAAGAGTGAGATCGCCACAATCACGCCGGGATAGAGCGGCCACCAGTACTCCCAGATATGCCGATGCCAGTAGTTGACGGCCGAGCGCCACTCCGGCGTGGTGGTCATCCCCTCGCCCGCCTTCTCGACGAGTGGCGCCGAGAAGAGCGCACCGGCCGGCATCGGCACGAGCCCGACCACCGCGGGCAGCGCCATCAATGACGCGGCGCGTCCATGCCGGCCGCCCCAGCGTCGCGTCGCCGCCATCAGCTCGTCGGCATTGCCCGGCTGCGTGATGTGACGGCCCAACTCGATAATCAACACCGTCACAGCCAGCAGCAGCCAGAGATCGGCCGCAAGAAAGGCCTGACCAAGATTCTGCAGCGTGGCACCCACCGGCAACCCCGCCCACAGGTTGAGCACCACGCCCCCCGCCATCAAGGCCACCCCGAGCGACACCTTCACACGCGCCAGCACGAGCATTCCCACAAACACGATCAATATCTTGGCAATCGCAGGCATTCAGAAGTTCTCCTCGTATGATCGCTGATATGCAGAATCGCGCGATGAGACATCGACGTCAAGCATAGCCGGGATGTGGCGCGTGTCCGGCGGTAGGGGGCGAGCGCTTTTCCAGTTGGCGCTTGTGGGCGGCTTTGCCATACTCGGGCCACTCGGGAGGCTACTATGTTTGAGCTGGGCAATACCGCCTTTGTGCTGGTGGATGTGCAGGGCAAGTTGGCATCGGTGATGCATGAGCGCGAAGCCCTGTACCGTAACCTGAAGATCCTGCTGCGCGGGATGCTGGCGCTGCGTGTGCCGCTGATCTGGATGGAGCAGATCCCGGAGAAGATGGGGCCCACCATTCCCGAGCTGACCGCACACCTTGACGACCACACTCCCATCCCCAAGGCCTGCTTTAGTTGCTGTGGAAACGACGCGTTCCTGCAGGCCCTGAAAGCTAGCGGAGCGCGGCAAGTGGTCATGGCCGGAATCGAAACGCATGTCTGTATCTACCAGACGGCACGCGATCTTCTGGATCTAGGATTCGAGGTAGAGGTGGTTGCCGATGCGGTCTCTTCCCGGTTCAAGGCCAACCGCGATATCGCGCTGCAGAAGATCGCCGGCCTCGGCGCCGGCATCACCAGCGCCGAAAGCATGCTCTTTGAACTGATGCGCACCTCCGAGCATCCCGCTTTCCGTGACATTCTGAAGATCGTCAAGTAGGAGTTCTACCATGTGTGTCTCTCGCGAAGCCTTCCGCTACAACTTCCAGTTCCTCATCCTCACGCTGGCCGTTCGCATCTGGGTTCCGGCCGAGCGCAAACGCATCATCGCCACGCTGGGGCTGAAACCCGGCGACAAGGTGCTGGATCACTGCTGCGGGCTGGGAGGCAACCTCTCCCCGCTCTGCGCCGCCATCGCACCGGGCGGCAGCGTGGAAGCCATGGACCACTCGCCCGACATGATCGAAGCGTCTACGCGACTGGCCAAACGCCGGCGCCTTCCCGTTACGGTCGTCCAAGCCGATGCCATGCAACTGCCCTACCCCGACGAGACGTTCGACGGCGTGATGCATACGGGTGCGATCAACCAGTTCGGCGACCAGCGACAGAAAGCCATGGACGAGATCCTGCGGGTCACGAAGCCGGGCGGCGTGATCGCGATCCAGGACGAGGGAATGAGCGAGGAGATGACGCATACCCGTTTCGGCAAGTTCCTGATCAAGCAGAACGCGATGTTCCTCGACCCGATCCCAACCGAACTGGTGCCCGACGGCGTCGAAGCCACCGTCGGCCGCGTCATGGCCGGCCTCTTCTACAACATCGTCTTCCGGAAGCCGGAGATCGGAGGTCAGAAGCCAGAAGTCGGAGATCAGCAGCCCGGAGCCTAAGACCCGGTAGACAAGTACGAACGGGGCCCATCATCCCAGACATCCCCCGCTGCTCCTCCGACCTCCGACTTCAGTCCTCCGACCTCCGGAATCAGCTTGCCAATCCGAGGGCGGGCAGACTACCCTTGCGTGTTTAGTTGTCTGGAGGCAGGAAGAGGGGATTATCACATGCATTTTGTCGTCTGCATTAAGCAGGTTCCCGAGAAGAACGACGTCAAGATCAACCCGGAAACCAACACGCTGATGCGCGAGGGTGTGGAGTCGATCGTCAACCCGTTTGACGCCTATGCGATCGAGGAATCGGTCCGCTTGAAAGAGCGCATGGGCGGCAAGGTTACGGCCATCACGATGGGCCCGCCGCAGGCGGAAGCCGTATTGCGCGAGGCCATCTCTGTGGGCGTTGACGAGGGTATCCTGATTTCAGACCGCGCCTTTGCCGGCAGCGACACCTACGCCACCAGCTACACGCTGGCCCAGGCGATCAAGAAGCTCGACGACGTGGACGTCATCCTGTGCGGCAAGCAAGCCTCCGACGGCGATACGGCCCAGGTCGGCCCGGGCATCGCAACCCACCTGGACCTCCCACAGATCACCTACGTGCGCAAGATCGAAGAGATCGAAGAGGGCCGTATCGTGGGCGAACGCCTGCTCGAGACCGGCTACGAAGTGATCGAAAGCTCGCTGCCCTGCCTCCTGACGGTTGTGAAGGAGATTAACGAGCCGCGTCTCCCCTCCCTCAAGGGCAAGATGGCCGCCAAGAGGGCTGAGATCCCGGTGTGGACGGCCGAGTCGATGGAATGCGACCCCACGTACCTGGGACTGGACGGATCGCCCACGAAGGTGGATACGATCTTTACCCCGCCCCCGCGCGGCGGCGGCGAGATCCTGACCGGCGACGCCGACGAGATCGTTCCCCAGTTGATTGAAAAACTCAAAGAACTTGTGGTTGGCGCCGCATCATAGGGAGCATGTGATCTTATGAGCAACGATCCGATTAAGGTTATCGACGAAGCCTGTGTAGGGTGTCAGCTATGCGTCAAGGCCTGCCCGTTCGGCGCCATCGAGATGGACGAGAAGCTGGCCGTCATTGACCTGACCACCTGCACGCTCTGCGGCGCCTGCGTCCCGGCCTGCAAGTTCGACGCCATTGAGATGCGTCAGAGCGAGAAGGCCCAGGCTGATTTCAGCGCGTACCAGGATGTGTGGGTGTTTGCCGAGCAGGATGACGGTGTCATCCAGTCGGTCACCTACGAGCTTCTCGGCGAGGGCCGCCAGCTGGCCGACGATCTCGGCATGCATCTCTGCGCTGTTCTGCTCGGCTCCAACGTATCGGAGCAGGCCAACGAGCTCATCTCCCGCGGGGCCGAGAAGGTCTACATGGTCGATCAGCCCGAGCTGACCCACTTCCAGGACGAGCCTTACGCGGCCATCATTTCGGACATGGTCAAGCGCCACAAGCCCAACATTTTCCTGTGCGGCGCCACGACGATTGGTCGTAGCGTCATCTCGCGCATTGCGGTCGAAACCGGTGCCGGCCTGACGGCCGACTGCACCGGGCTCGCGATCGATCCGGGAACGAAGAACCTGATGCAGACGCGTCCGGCGTTCGGCGGCAATATCATGGCCACCATTCTCACGCCCAACACCCGTCCGCAGATGGCGACCGTGCGTCACAAGGTATTCAAAGAGGCCGAGGTGGATCCCTCGCGCACGGGTGACGTGGTGCCGGTGGATATCGACAAAGCCTTGCTGGCCTCTCGCACCAAGCGTCTTACGTTTGTCCCGGAAGAGGACAACATCATCAACATCGCCGAAGCCGACTTCATCATCAGCGGCGGACGCGGCATGGGCAAACCCGAGAATTTCGACATTCTGCACGAGCTGGCCGAGGTGCTCGGTGGTGGTGTCGGGGCATCGCGCGCCGCCGTGGACGCGGACTGGATACCCTATTCGCACCAGGTCGGACAGACCGGCAAGACGGTCTGCCCAAAGATCTATATTGCCTGTGGCATCAGTGGCCAGATTCAGCATCTAGCCGGAATGTCCGCGTCAGACGTGATCATCGCGATCAACAAGGATCCGGATGCGCCAATCTTTTCTGTTGCCACACTGGGCATTGTGGGTGATGTTTTTGAAATCGTTCCGCGACTGACCGCGGAACTGCGCAAGGTGCTTGGAGAATAGACTAAGGTTCCGGACCCTCGTCGGGCCGGAGAGAATCAACTGGGGGATCCAGTCATGAAAAAGATGCATACGTTTTGTCTCGCCCTCCTGCTCGTCGCAGGCCTGGGACACACCACCCACGCCGGCAGGAAAGATCGCACACTGATCGTCATGCCCGTGCGGTACACGGTGGTCCAGTTCGCGTTTGACGTGGCCCGGATTCGCCCGGTTGACCTGTTGGCCTACGACAAGGGCAGTGGAGAGGAGCCGCTCCTACTGCACGTGTGGGATGCTGCCTCCGGCAACTGGAAGCCTGCCGATGTAGCGGGCTACCAGGACGGATCTCTCTTTGCCCCCGCACCGAAGCGCGTTTTCCTCGTCGGCGGCGAGGCAGACCTTCCCGCAGAGCTGGCCGCCATGCCCGGCTGGGCCAAGGAAATGACACCGATCTCGTCGCTGAAGGTGCTCGACATGGCGAATGTCATGAACAGCAAGATGAAGTTCTCCGGCCGGGAATGGAAGAAGCTGGCCAAGCGCCACAACCTGAAGCTGGTCGATGAGAATGCCGAGCAACGCCGCTACGGTCGCTATGGCAAGCCCGGCACGACATACACTGGCACGCGCAGGGTCAACCCGCTGGTCGCGCGCTTTCGCAGCATGAAGAAAGATAAGCCCGCCATGGAAGAGGCTGTTGAGGAAGCCGCCGAGGTCGAGGAGGAAGCCCCCGTCAAGGTCGAGGAGGAAGCCCCCGTCAAGGTCGAGGACGCTGTTCCCGAGGCCGAAGGGGAAGTCAAGGCCCCCGCCGTGGTGACCGGAATGATCCAGGATGCCGACGAGGATGATGCCGCGGCCGAAATCGAAGCGGAGATGTCACCCGACGAGAAGTAAGCGGGCATTCTTCGAACCGGCTGCCATTCTGGACTGCAGCAGGATATCGGCATGCCTCCGATGCCTTTTTCAATATCCAACATCCAACAAGGAACGCCCAACTTCCAAGTGCGCGAGACAAGAGAATGCGGTGCCCAAAGGCCTCTCCATTCGCTTTCCTCGCCCAGCCTTGTTCTGTTGGATATTCCTTGTTGGATGTTGGATATTCAGACGAACAGGCAAGGGCCTCACGACGGAGCTGAACCCCAATCAACCGAGAACCTGGAGACCGTCAGACAGCCCTACGAGCGGATCTGTCCTTTCCCGTAGACCAGGTACTTGTAGGTCGTCAGCTCCTCAAGCCCCATCGGCCCGCGCGCATGGAGTTTGTCCGTGCTGATCCCGATCTCAGCCCCCATCCCGAACTCCCCGCCATCAGTGAAGCGGGTCGAGGCATTGACGTAGACCGTCGACGAATCGACCTCGCGCAGGAAGGCCTGTTGGGCTGATTCGGATTCCGTGACGATAGCATCGGAATGACGTGAGCCATACGTGTTGATATGACCGACAGCTTCCTCGACCGAGCCAACCACGCGCACCGCCAGGATCAGCTCGAGATACTCCTCGTACCAATCCGCTTCCGTGGCCTCCTTCATGCCCGGCACAATGGCCCGGCAGGCGGCATCACCACGCAGCTCGACCCCCTGCTCTTCCAGGAGGCCGGCCACTTGCGGCAGAAATTCCGGTGCAACGGCTTCATGAACCAAAAGCGTTTCGATCGCGTTGCAGACGCCCGGACGCTGACACTTGGCGTTCACCGCGATACCGGCCGCCATATCCAGGTCTGCCTCGGCGTCGATATAGAGGTTGCAGACGCCCTTGTAGTGCTTGATCACCGGCACGTGCGACATCTCGGTGACCGCGCGGATGAGCGCTTCGCCCCCACGCGGAATCACCAGGTCGACCGTGCCGTCGAGCTGGACCAGTTCCCTGACCGCCTCGCGATCGGTGGTGCGGATAAGCTGGATGGCGTGCTCCGGCAGCCCCTTCTTGCGGCCACCTTCGGTCAACGCATCGGCAAGGGCGGCGTTGGAGTGTACGGCCTCTTTGCCGCCACGCAGGATCACGGCGTTGGAAGTCTTGAAGCAGAGCACGGCGCTGTCGGCTGTCACGTTGGGACGTGATTCGTAGATAATCCCGATCACGCCAATCGGCACACGCTGCTTGATAATCTCCAACCCGTTGGGTCGAATCCAGCGGCTGATCTTTGTGCCAATCGGGTCCTTGAGCGACGCCACGGCCTGGATGCCCTTGATCACGCCGTCCATGCGGGCATCCGTCAGCAGCAGTCGATCCAACATCGCGTCGGACAGACCGGCATTCCGGCCCTCTTCAATATCAATCGCGTTGGCGGCCTGGATGGCCTCGCGGCGTTCCTCCAGCTCGTCCGCCATCGCCAGCAGAATGGCGTTCTTCCTGCGAGACTTCAGCGACACCAGTTCCCGTGATGCGGCGAGTGCGCGCTGCCCAATCGCAACCATATCGTCATGCAGACTCATCGTGGAGACCTCCCTCGGCTGCAGCGTCCAGCGCTACAGCCCCGAGGCAAGGATGATCGTTCCGACATCCTCACCGTTCATGATGCGCGTCAGGACGTCTGCCTGGCGGCCGTTGGCTATGACAGAGGAACAGCCCGCATCGGCAACCGACTTGGCGGCCTTGAGCTTGGTGGTCATTCCTCCCTTGGACAAGTGTGACTCACTGTCCTGAACGAGTTTGAAAGTGTTGCGGTTGATGGTTTCCAGGTAACGGACCCGGCGCGAACGGCCCGAGGGCGCGGTTTCCCGCACGCCATCCACCGTACTCAGCAGGACCAGTAGATCGGCCCGGATCAGCTTCACCACGAGCGACGCGAGGAAATCATTGTCGCCGACCGTATCGACCGCCCGGATCTCTTCGTTGGCCACAACATCGTTTTCGTTGATGATCGGGATCACCTCGTTCCGGATCAGAGCCTCCATGGTGCGACACGCATTCGTGAGCGTGACCTTGTGGAGAAAGTTGTCGTGCGTGAGCAGAACCTGCCCCACCTTGCAGCCCTTCTTCCCGAAAAGGTCCTCGTAGCGTGACATCATGTGGGTCTGGCCCACTGCCGCGGCCATCTGCAGCTCGGGAAGTTCCGTGGGCCGATGTGCCATGCCCAGCGACTCCATGCCCGCGCCAATGGCGCCCGAGGAGACGAGGACGATTTCTTTGCCGGCTTTGCGTAGTCGGGCGACCTCACCAACCAGCGCGCGCATGCGGCGGACGTCCGGCCGACCCGTGCGCTGCACCAGCACACGGCTCCCGATCTTCACCACCACCCGGCGTACATCCGGGATGACTTCCCGGTATTTGAGCGATTTCTTCATAGAAACGACGTACCGTACCCAAAAGGAGTACGACAGCACAATGCGAAAACAGGTGAAAATTGCCTCTCGTCATGGTCAGACCGAGATTTCATTCGGTTGTCATTGACAAGACGACGAGCACAGGGTATCCGTTGTTCAGAGGTTGTCAATACGGGGGGTCTTGCTATGACCCTTCGCACGGAAGCGAGGATTGCGTGAAGAAGATCTACATAGTTGATGACGATAGGGATATCGTTGAGTTCATCTCGACCATTCTGCAGAGCGAAGGCTACGAGACGTCCTGCCAGTATGACGACAACGATATCGTGGCAAACGTCAAAGCGTTCGAGCCCGACCTGATTGTGCTGGATGTCATGTTCCCCGAGGATGAATCGGCCGGCTTCCGTATGGCCCGCGAGTTGCACATGGAACCCGCTACTACGGCGATGCCCATCCTGATGTTGTCAGCGATCAACAAGCGCGGGATCTATCCCGGGAAGTTCAAGGACCACGACAAGGACGATGCCTTCCTGCCGGTCGCGGCCTTCGTCGAGAAGCCGATTACACCGGGTGACTTGATCGCCAAGATCAAGGCCCTCATCGCGGCGTAGTGCCCGATGAGCCCTATGCCTTGCGCTTGCGGGGTTGGGTGTGTACCGGCATGCTCACCGAGAAGGTTGAGCCCCTACCCACCGTGCTGCGCACCCGGATCGTGAATCCGTGCAGTTGAGCTATCTCTGCCGCTATGGCCAGACCCAACCCGGATCCTTCGGAGACCTTTGCAGCGGCTTCGTTGGTGCGGTAGAACTCGGAGAAGATCTTCTTCTTTGCGTCGGGCCGGATCCCGATTCCGCGATCCCTGACCTGTACCACGGCCTGTCGGTCTTTGCGTGACACGCTTACGGTCACGGTTGTCCCAGCCGGCGAATAGTCGATCGCGTTCTTGATCAGCACCTCGAAGAGGGTATGCATCCGCGCGCGACAATACCGTGCGCGGACGTTGCGCGCTTCCTGGCGCAGCTCCAGCGTGACGCCGGCCGCGTCAGCCAGAACCTGGTGGTCCTTCACCACCTCGCGCAACAGGACGTTCAGATTCTGTACGCGCATATTAGCGTCCGAGGACTCTTCGGTCTGAAGACTGGCCAACTGCAGCATTTCGTGGATTGCGGTCGACAGGGTATCACAACGCTGTTTGATGCGCTCGACCACGCCCTTGGCTTGCCCCGGCAACTCTCCCGCATAGCCACCCAGCAACAGGTCCGTGTAGCTCTGGATCGCGGCAAACGGCGCCTTGAGCTGGTGAGTCGAACGCAGGAGGTACTGTGTCTTGTGCCGGCTCAGCTCTTCGATCTTTCGGTTCACTTCGGCGAGCTGTGTCACCTTATTGGTCAGTTCGACGTTGGTGTGCTGCAGCTCCTTCGTCCGCTGCGTCACCAACTCCTCCAACTTGCCCTGGTACTCTTCGAGGCGTGCGCGCATCCGGTTCTCGGAGGCCAGCATATCGAAGAGCAGCCGATTGCCCCACGCCCCGATCAGCGAGGTCGCCTGTGCCTTGATGCCGCCGAGCGCGCGGAACACTGCTTCGGAACCGGTGACCTCCAGGATGACGCTGATCTTCTTATTGCCCCATAGCTCGGGGAATGTCGTGTTGGTGCTACAGATGACGCCGTGCTTCCCGGCGAGAACCATGCCCGGCGCCTCGGGATCGGAATCGTAGACGTAGCGCACTTCCACACTGGGCGAGCGCAGCAGCATCTCCAGGATCATGCAGCCGCCCTTACCGGCACCCACAATGGCTACGATATCTTTGCGTCTGGCCATACCTCATCCCCTGCCCGACCGCTCACGGCCGCGGCGATCTCATTGATGGCACAGCGTACCGGCGAACTGAGTTCCGCGTCCAGCCCGATATGCTCCGGCTGGATGCCAAGCAACCACACCTCGGCAACCCCACGGGCGCGGAGGTAGTCCGTCACGAGTTCCAGCGACAACGCATGCGTGGACAGTCCCCCTGTCAGCGAAGCACCTTCGAAAAGGCGTACCGATCCGGGCGCCTCCCCCACGTCCATCGCATCAACGATCACCACGATCGATGCGCCGGTGGCGACGATTTGCTCCAGGTAGTTCTCCGGCGCCACGCCCGTATCCAGGCAGAGGACCCCGGGCACCGATCCAAGCGCGTCGACCAGCAGCGGACCCGCCGCATCATCGCCTTTCAGACGGTTGCCCACGCCCACGAGGCAGGCATCCCGCTGTAGCAGGGCCGCGAGGTGACTGATGGTGGATTCCGGCATGATCGTCACATGACAAAGACGGTCTTACGCCGGCAGCGTGGGCACTGCATGCTGACCCGTTGCGAGCGCTGCCGCTCATCATCCGCAGGGGCGGCATCCGGGTCCACAACGGCCAGTTGATCGTAGGCGGCCAGCATCAAGGTGGGGTTCGTGAACGCCAGCGGCCCCAGCCGGCGTGCCAACCAGCGCACCTGGTCCTTCGGCGCGATCACGCACCCGCAGCTCTCACAAAGGAGCAGCTCCTTCTCAACGCTCTCCTCGAAGTCGGAGGGATCGAACCCGGCGAAATCGTACTCGTTGGTCAGCGTGATCCCTTTCTCCGTTGTGCAGTAGCGCTCGCACTGGCCACAGCAGATGCAACGATCCATGTAGTGCGTCAGGCGCCGGGCCGGCGGGGCAGCATCGGCATCGTCGACCAGCTCAATGCAGCCGGAGGGACACACCTCGGCACAAGCGCCGCACCCGATACACGCATCCTTGTCGTAGCGTGGCCGCCCGCGGAACTCCTCGATCGGCTCGAACGCCTCCTTCGGGAACCGCGTCGTGTAGGGGCGTGTGAAGAGCGACGTGAGCGCCAGCTTCAGGATCCGCACCTGCAGTAGACAGGGAAGTTTCATTATTCCGGCTCCTCCACACCCGGATCGTTGTCCTCGCGGTAGCGATCCACCACGCTCTGGTCCCAGAGCTTCACTCCCGCCGCATGCGCCCCGCGCGCCAGTGCGTGCGCCGCCGTCGGCGACGTGATCAGGATAAATACCATACACAGGAAAGCCTTAAGAACCAGCGCCCCCGACTCGCCCCACGCGGAGATCATGACGCTCACCAGGATGAAACACGTGCCCAGCGTGACGCACTTGGTGGCTGCCTGCAGCCGATTGTAGACATCGGGCAACCGTATGAGCCCGATACAGCCGAACACGTTGAACGCCAGGCCGACAACCAGAACCAGCTTGCCTATGATCTCATTCATCGAATCCCTTGCCTTCCAGGTGCTTGGCCAGCGCGATGGCGCCGATGAAGCTCAGGACCGCCCATGCAATTCCCACGTCCATGTAGTAGTCCTTGCCGGTGTGCAGTGCCAACACGGCAGCGAAGCAGACCATCACGATGCCCAGGATATCAATCGCCACCGCACGGTCCGGCGCGGAAGGGCCCTTCCCGACACGATAGAGACACATCGCGCAGCACCCCAGCAGCACCACCGAAACCAGCACCAACATCGTCTGCTCCCCCCCTTACTCGAAGATCTTCTCCAGGAACCACTCGAAACGTCCGATAATCATGCGCGACGCTTCGTCTGCGTCTTCCGTCCGCACGTAGATCCAGTGAATGTAGAGTGTACCGTCCTCCAAGGCGTTGACCGTCAGCGTACCCGGGGTCAGCGTGATGGAATTTGACAACATGGTCAGCGCCGCCTGCGAGCGGAGTGCCGTCTTCACTTTCACGATTCCAGGCCGGATCGGCATATCGGGATGCAACACCCGGTAGGCCACGTCGACGTTGGCCTTGACGATGTACCACCCGAGGAAAAACGCATAGGCAACGAACCAGAACACCCGCACGGGACTCACGCGCAGGGCGACATCAGACGGGCTCAGCTCCCGCGCCAGGACCAACACCAGCAACGCCACCACGAGACCTGCCGCCATGTCGGACCACTTCAGCGCGCCCGTCTGCACGTCAAACGGCCACGCGAGGACTGCCCAGACGATCAGCAGCAGAACCAGTAGCGCGCCCTTCTTCATTGCACCCCTCCGAACACGCCGCCACGCAATGCGTCCGCGGCCCAGCCAATCAGCAGCGGCTCCCGCCACCCGGCCAGCACGGCCAACGACGT
The DNA here is from genome assembly GCA_016783675.1 of Kiritimatiellia bacterium. Lineage (GTDB taxonomy): Bacteria > Verrucomicrobiota > Kiritimatiellia > UBA8416 > JABMPJ01 > JABMPJ01. The sequence continues at coordinate 25,892 of JADHWE010000014.1, read as the reverse complement.
AAGTATACAGAGCGCGGCCAGGATCAGCATTGCCGTCCGCATCAGCACGGGTACTTCCTTCACCCCCGTCAGTGCGCTCTTGGCGGCTTCAAAGAAAGCGTACCGCTGCACCTTGAGGAACGACGCCAGCGTCAGCAGGCTCACGGCTATCGCCGCCACGGCCAGCCAGTTCTGTCCGGCCTCGATGCATGCCATCACGATCAACAGCTTGCTCCAGAATCCATTGAACGGCGGGATGCCCGCGATCGACATCGAGGCCACGAGCGACGTGTTGGCGGTCACCGGCATCTGTCCCCGCAGTCCACCCAGCCGCTTCAGGTCGCGCGTACCGGCGGCGTATTCCACCGCGCCTGCATTGAGGAAGAGTAGTGACTTGAATACGGAGTGATTGACCATGTGGAACAGGCCGCCGGCAATGCCCAACGGCGTACCCAGCCCAATGCCCAGCGCCACGTAGCCGATCTGGCTGATGCTGTGATAGGCGAACAGCCGCTTCATGTCCCACTGCCCGATCGCCAGCATCACCCCGACGATCATCGATACCGTCCCCAGCGTGCGCAGCACGAGCAGCAGCGGCGCGGTGGCACCAAAGACGTTGAAGACCAGCCGACAGAGCACATAGATGCCAAGCGCCTTGATGACCACCCCGGAAAGCATGGCCGAAACCGGGGCCGGGGCCGACGGATGCGCGTCGGGCAGCCACGCATGAAACGGCACAAGCGCCGCCTTCAGCGCGAAGCCACACAGCAAGAGACCCACCGCGAGCAGCGTGGCCGGCTGGTCCGTGTCCGCCGCAAGCCGCACAGCCACCGCGGTCATGTTGAGGTTGCCGGTTAATCCATAGAGGATGGCCACGGCGATCAGGATCAGCGCCGAGGCGACACTCCCCAGCACGGCGTACTTGAACGCGGCTTCCAGCTCTTCGTGCTGACATCCGAACGCCACCAGCGCGTAGGAGGCAATGGCCGCGATTTCCATGAATACGTAGAGATTGAAAAGGTCGCCGGTCAACACGACTCCGTTCATGCCGGCCACCATCAGCAGGAAGAGACTGTAGTAGCGACCCCGTGCCGTGTACCGGTCCATGTACGAAACGGAGAAGAGCGTGGCGCACAGGCCGATTCCGTTGATGGCGATCAACATCAGGACGGCCAGGCCGTCCAGGCGCAACACGATCCCAAGGTAGCCCCAGTCGCCCACGGCACAGAGCCCGCTATGTCCAACCATACTGAGAGCGGTAACTGTCAACCACGTCATGGCCAGGTTTCCCAGCAGGTCGGGCAGCCACGGCAGCCGCCTGTTCGGCAGCGCCGCGAGGAAGGCCCCCGCCAGCGGCACAGCCATAAACAATGGAACCAGGTGCATCATGCCTTGAACCGTTCTTAGCCTTTCAGTTTCTTCATTTCCGTCACGTCAAACGTTCCGTACCGCTCATACAACCGCACGCAGAGGGCGACCATCAGTGCCAGGACGGCAAGCCCGATAACAATCGACGTCAGCACCAACGCCTGCGGGAGCGGATCGACGCTCTGCGCAACCAGCGTCTCGGGCATCATTCCCTCTTCCAGGATCGGTGCGGTTCCATGGGTGCGATACCCGACCAGGACGAGGAAAAGGTTGATTCCGTACTCCATGATCGCCAGGCTGATCACGATCTTGACGACATTGCGCTTGGTCACCACCCCGTAGAGACCCACCACGATCAGCAGCAAACACAACCCGTAGATCATGATGCCCCCCCTTCTCCGGTCGCCGTCTCGTCCCCGTCCCCAAGCGACACGCGGAAGCGGGACAGAACAGCAAACGCCAGGAACAGCGACATGCTGACAATGATGCCGATGGCGATCTCACAGAGCTCGATGATGCCGCCACTGGCGAGAGCCGGCTCGGCCCCACTGTCCCCCACCAGGAAGTTATCCAGGAACGCCCGCCCGCCGACCATGCCGGCCAGGCCCACGCCCAGGAAGAACAACAGGCCGGCAACGGCCAGTACAGCCGCCAGCCGTTCACTCAGCAACCGCGCGGTCCTCTCTCTCCCTTCCGCCAGGGTCAGCAGGATGTAGGCACAGGCGATTACCACGCCGCCCGCGAACCCGCCGCCGGGCGAGACGTGGCCGTAGAGCACCACGTATATACCGAAGAGCAGAATGAAGGCCTTCAGCCAGCGTGTGACCGTCCGAACGATCAGGCTCATGCCGCCCTGGTGTGTGCCGCCGCTCATTCGGCACCCCCTTCCCCTTCATCCCCGGCATCACCCTCTTCCGGTCGGCGCCGCGCACTCCGACGCAGCACGGCCAGCGCACCCATTACCGCACAGAAGAGTACCGTCGCCTCGCCCAGCGTGTCGTAGGCGCGGAAATCGAGCAGGATCGCCGTGACAATGTTCGTCACCCCGGTCTGCGCCTTCCCCTGCAGCAGGTAGAAATGCGATGGCGCTTGTGCCATACGATCCAGCACCGATGTGCCCAGGGACGGGAAACCGGCCATCATGCTGATCGCGAGCATCAGCACGATGGCCAGCATCACGACTGTCACGGCCAACCCGACAAACTCGCGGTTGCCCGCGACGGTCTCCACACGACGGTGGATCGTGGCACGGATCAGGATCACCAGGCAGAGAATCTCCACAACGAGCTGCGTGATGGCCAGGTCGGGCGCGCCGAGGAACAGGAAGACGATCGACAGCAGGAACCCGATCGCGCCCAGGCAGACGATGGACGAAAGAAGATTCCGCGTCTCAACGGCAATCACTGCGCCGATGATCATCAGGAACAGCAGTATTCCCAGCAGGGCCATATCACCCGCCTCCCGCTCGAACCAGCCACCAGACCACGAACAGCATCCCGGCCACCAGCCAGGTAAGGTACGTCGGCAGCAAACCGGTGTGCGCCGCACGCAAGATATCCACAAAATAGAACAGGATCTTCGTGCCCACGTCGTAGATATCGAAGGCCTTCTGTCGCGCCGCCGCGTAGAATCCGCGGAACGGGGCCATGGTTTCGATGGTCCGGTAGAAATCGACCCCCGACACCTCCACATCGCGACTGTCGCTGCGCGCCTCACCGGGAATGTCCGCCGCCTCCATCAATTCGCCGCCAATATAGGTGGCGCACACGCGCGGCTTGCGCGCGGTGGTCAGGGCGTAGATGACAAGACCCGCCGCGATGCCGGCCAGCAGCACCAGCGCGGCGGGCGCCCCCCACCACAGTCCCGGAATCGTGACCTCGCCGACAACCGCCGGTTCCACCAGGAAGGTGTAGGGCAGGCGCTTCCAGAACACACCAAAGACCAGGCACATGAGCCCCAGGAACGCCGTCGGGAACCACATGCTGAACCCTACTTCCGACACGTTGCGCCGTTCCGCTTCGGCGGGCGGCTTGCGCAGAAACACGGCATGCAGGATCTTGACAAAGCTGGCGAGCGTGAGCGCGGACCCGAACATGGCCGCCACGATCCAGATCACCCACGGTCCGCTCTGATTCCCCGCCTCGATGATGCCCTGGTAGACCATCCACTTCGACGCAAATCCATTCAGGGGCGGCACGCCGGAGATTGCCATGGCCGCCACCAGGCAGGAGACAAAGGTGATCGGCATGGCCCGGCCCAGGCCGCCCAGTCGATCCAGGTCGCATGTTCCCGCCTGCCGCTCGACAGACCCGGCACACATGAAGAGCGAAGACTTGTACATCGCGTGATTGAGCATGTGGAACAGGCCGCCCGCCATGCCGATCGCGGTGCCGCTGGCGATCCCGAGCACCATGTAGCCGACCTGGCTGACGGCATGGTAGGCAAGCAATCGCCGCAGATCGTGCTGTACCAGCGCCATCATGACCGCGCACATCACGGTTGCCGCCCCGACCAGCATAAGCAGAACGCGCAAGGCGTAGCTGGCAACAAAGAGGCCGTGCATCGTGCGAGCCAGGAGATAGATCCCCAACAGCTTGTCCAGCGAGGCCGGCAGGAAGGCCGAGACCGAGAGCGGCGCTTTCTCACCACAGTCGGGCACCCAGCTATGGAACGGCATGGCGCCCGCCTTCGCCAGGGCCGCCACGGTGAAGCAAAGAAACGCCAGCACGTTGAGCTTGCGGGTCATGGTCAGCGTGACCTCGTCCATCAGCATACGCCCGGTCACGTGCCAGGCGATGGCAATGCCCAGCATCAACAGGCAATCCGAACCGCCGATGACAATGAACGTCTTCTTCGCCGCGGCCGACGCCTTGCTGCCACCCATGCCAATCATCAGGTAGAGCGTGACACCCAACATCCCCCAGAAAATGAGCAACAGGAGGAAATGGTTGGCCAGTACGGCGCCGCAGGAAATGCCGACGGTCCACAGCAGGTAGGCATAGTATTCGTTCAGCCTCTCGCGGCCGGCCATGTAGCCGAGCGAGTAGAGCGCACTCAGCACACCGAACAGCGCTATCGCCACCATCACAAAACCGCTCAATGCATCCAGGCGCAGGTTCACCAACGGACAGGCGGCAAAGGTGTAGAGTCCTCCCCCCCGCAAGGCAACCAGGAGGCGCAGCGCCAGCAACAGCGTCACCGCCGACGCGCCGACCGCGATGATGTCCCGCACCTTGTGGAGCTGCCGCGGCAACAGCAGACAGACCACCCCCGCCACGACCGGCAGCGTGATCGGCAGGATCATTGGATGCAGCAGCATCTCCATCATCACATTGCTTCCAGGTTCAGCCGGGGGCCTTCGGCGCCCAGCTCTTTCTTCAGTTGTTCTGTCTTCGCCTGCGACAGCCGGATCAGTTCACGCGACGTCAGCACACGTTCTCCGGTTGCCACGTCGCGGGCGGCCATACGCTCCGTACAGCAGTAACAGGGATCCACGGCGGCCAGGATGATCGTGGCATCGGCCACGGTGGCGCCCAGTACGGCCTCGCGATCGGTCAGTACATTCATGAAGCTCGGGGCGCGCACCTTGTGCCGCGCCGGGCGGTTGCTGCCGTCGCTGCGGATGTAGTGGAACACCTCGCCGCGCGGCGCCTCGTAGTGACCGATGCCCTCGCCGGGGGGGATCTCCTTCGGGTTGGAGTCAACCGGCCCGGGCGAGCTTTTCAGCTTCGCGAGACACTGCTCGATGATCTTCATCGATTCGAACATCTCGCCGATCCGCACCACGGCCTTGTCAAACACGTCACCGTGCGTCGCCGTCACGACATTCCAGTCCACGAGGCCATAGGCGGCGTGCGGATGATCGCGGCGCACGTCAATGTCCACACCGGACGCCCGCGCCGTGGGGCCGAGCGCGCCGTAATCGACGATCTGCTCGGGCGTCAGCACACCCACCCCTTTGAGCCGGGCATGAATGATCGGGTCGTCGCTGACCGCATCGCGGAACAGCTCCAGCGGCCCGTGCAACCCATCCAGCGTCTTACGGATGGTCGGGATGTCCTCGTCCTTGATATCGCGCCGCACGCCGCCGGGCTTCATCATGGCGTAGTGGTTGCGGTTGCCCGTGACCAGCTCCATGATGTTGAGCAGCTCCTCGCGGTAGCGCCAGACCCACATCCACACCGTGTTGAACCCGAGAAAATGCCCCGCCAGGCCGAGCCAGAGCATGTGCGAATGGACGCGTTCCAGCTCACCGATCAGCGACCGGATGTAGAGCGCCCGCTCCGGCACCTCCACACCCCCGGCGTCTTCGACCGCCTGTACGCAGGCAATCGGGTGCGAGGTCGAACAGATGCCACAGATCCGCTCCACCAGGAAGACGGTCTGCTCATAGGTCTTGGACTCGGACAGTTTCTCGATGCCGCGGTGGTTGTAGCCCAGCTCGATATCGAGCCCGACCACCGTCTCACCTTCCACGTACAGCTTGAAGAACTCCGGCTCTTCCTGCAGTGCGTGGTAGGGGCCGATCGGTATGATGGTGCGTTTGCCCATGCCTATCCTTCACCCCCTTCTTTCCCGGGCTGGACGAAGTCCCGCCGCAGCGGGTACTGCCCCTCCGGCCACTCGTCCGTCAGCAGCAGGTGGCGCATGTCGGGGTGGTCATGAAACGTGATGCCCAACAGCTCCCACATCTCGCGTTCGATCCACTCGGTGCCTTTGCAGATGCCGGCCAACGACGCGATCTCGGGAGTGTCACGGTCCAACTTCGTGCGGATCGTCACCAGCAGGTTCACCTTGTCGAAAGCCCAGTGGTAGAGTATCTCGATCGCCGAAGGGGTATCGACGCCCGTGGCAATCTGGAACCGCGCGCCCAGCTCGCGAAACACCAGCCGGGTGGCGTCGGGCACGTCCTCCGGACGAATTTCCACGTAGGAGCGCTTCTCCGACTTATCGAACCAGTCCACGACCTTGTCGCCCAGCGCTTCCCGGATCCGCTGCAGTGTGGCTTCTCGTGTCATCAACTCCCCCGTAGCTTCGCGATCAATTTGGCGACCGCGGCAATCATCGCTTCCGGCTTGGGCGGACAGCCCGGCACGTAGGCATCGATCGGAATGTAGTCGCTGATCTTGCCATACCAGTTATAGGACTCCCGGAACATGCAGCCCGCACAGGCACAGGCCCCGATCGCAACCACGACGACCGGCTTGGGCGCCTGCTCGTAGAGGTGCTGCAGGCGGATGGCCGACTTCTTATTGAAGACGCCCGACAGCAGCAGAACGTCGGCATGACGGATGCTGCCCACCAGCACAATCCCGAAGCGCTCGAGGTCATATCTCGGCGTCAAGGCATCCAGGATCTCGATATCGCAGTTGTTGCACGCGCTTCCCGCCAGGTGAAACACGTTCAGCGATCTCGTCAACGCCTGTACCGCAAAACTCATCGATTACAACCCCATCATACCCAGTCCCACCGCGACCAGCGCCACAAGGGTCACCGGTCCCCAGAAAAATCGCACCGCCTGGTCCGTACGCACACGCGGTGCCGTGTTGCGGATCAACACAATGACCACAACCAGCCCCAACACCTTGAGCAGACCGAGCAGGGCCGGCAACACGCCGTCCGCCACGTCGAGTCCGCCACAGAACACCGTGACCAGGAAGAGCGGCATCGTCACCAGCATCATGGCCCGCGTCAGCTTGAAGAGACCCAGCGGCGGCCCCGAGTATTCCATGTAGGCGCCGCCGGTCAGCTCGGTCTCCGCTTCGGGCGCATCGAACGGCACCAGGGTCAACTTGGCCTGCATGCAGAGAATCGCCACCACGAGCGCAAGGACGCCCGAGACCGATGCCACCGGAAGTTGTGTCGCCATGTCGGCCAGCCGGATGCTCTGCACGGCCGCGTATGACTGCATCACCGGCACCAGCACGGCCAGGGCCAGCGGCAGCTCGTAGGAGAGCAGGAGCTTCATCTCGCGGCTCCCGCCCAGCGACGCCAGCGGATTGCGCGAAGCGAACGATCCCAGGATCACGCCAACCGCCGGCAGTGTCAGGACGTAGAGCGCCACGATCACGTCCCCCGAGAAGCCGCGCCCGCCGAACAGCAGTGCGCTCCACACCACCAGGGCCCCCAGCGTCACTCCTGACAGGCCGACCAGCGGCGCCCCGAGGAAGAGCCAGGTGGATCCCCCGGCCGGCACACAGGTCTCCTTGATCATCAGTTTGGCCACGTCGTAAAACGGTTGCAGGAATGGCGGACCGACGCGCATCTGAACACGCGCCGTAACAAACCGGTCGACCCAGCTCGTGACGAGTCCGAGGACGGCCGTGAACAGCAGTCCCGGAAAGATCAGCGCCTTCAAGATGATGACGGCCGGATTCACCCTACACGTTCTCCCGTTCCCACTTCGCGGCCCGCACGGCCAAGTGCTCGCCGATCAAGTGGATATCCTCGTCTTCTCCCTCCGCGACCGCGCGGTACTCGATCGCCCCCTTCTCACAGGTGCCCGCGCATGGGGGCGCCTCCCGGTTGGCCCCCATACAGAAATCGCACTGCGTAAGGTAGAATGGCAGTGCATCCGGATAGATGGTGCCGAACGGGCAGGCGTGCGCGCAGCACTTGCAGCTCACGCAGCGCATGCTGTGGCGCTTGAGCACGCCATCCTCCTGACGCTCCAGAGCTTCGAAAGGACAAGCCGCCACGCAACTGGGCTCTTCGCACCGCCGGCAGACCAGCAGGAACGTCGCCAACTCGCGCAGCTTCAGAATCCCGTGATCCCTGGCGTCGGAACGGTAGAAATAGGCGCAGTCCACCCCGCAACACGTACAATCGTCACATTTTGTCAGATCGATCAGCAGTCGCTTCGCCATGGTTTCAATCCCATATCTTGTTGATCGACTCAATCGCATCGTACGTGAACACGGGCCCATCCTTGCAGGCGTAGTAACGCCCCAAGCGGCAGTGCCCGCACTTGCCCACACCACAACTCATGTTCTTTTCCATCGAGAGGTAGATATCCGCCGGCGCGTAGCCGAGATCGAGGAGCTTGAGCGTGGCGAACTTCATCATGATCGGGGGGCCGCACACCACCGCCACACCGTTGGCGGGATCGCACGACAGGCACTCCGGCTCGAGAATTGTCGTCACAACGCCCGTGTTGCCTTTCCAGTCGGCATCCCCTTCATCCACGCAGACCCGCACGTCCAACTTGCCATTCTGTCCCCAGCCGCTGCTCACGGCGTCGCGGTAGATGATGTCCGAGGGCGTCCGCGCCCCGTAGCGCAGCACGATGCGGTGATAGCGGTCGACGTGTTCCAGCAGCCCGAACAGCAACGCGCGCAGCGGCGCCAAGCCGACGCCCCCGCCAACGATCAGGATCTCGCGGCCGCAGAAGGTGTCGAGCGGATAGGGCGCGCCAAGCGGCCCGCGAATACCCAGTTCGGCGCCGGGGCCCAACGCATGCAGCCGTTCGGTCACCTGCCCGACGCGCATCACCGTGATCTCCATCCGGTCGCTCACCGCGGGGGACGAGGAGGGCGTGAACGGTGCCTCGCCGTAGCCCGGCACGGTCATCTCGACAAACTGCCCTGCCTCAAAGACAATCGGCCTGACCGGCTCCACGACGAAGGTCTTGATGTTGTGGGTTTCCTCCACCACATCCACCAGCTTGGCCGGTACCGGTATGTAGGGGTTATTGTCCATCGAGCGCTTTCTTCAGTACGTCGCGGATATCGATCTTGCCCGTGCAGGCTTCGGCGCAGCGTCCGCAGCCATCGCAGGCATACCGTCCGAGCACCTCCGGGAAGAACACGAACTTCTTGTCGAACCGGTTGAACAGCCGGTCGGCACGGTGCTTGCGCGGGTTGGCCCCACCTGCCACGCGTGCAAAGTTATGGTAGAGACACGAATCCCATTTCTTGACCCGGCTGTCGCCGCCTGCAGGGGAGCTCCCGTCCGCCAGCAGGAAACAGTGACACGTACAGCACACGAAGTTGCACGCGCCGCATTCAACGCAATCACGCGCGAAGACATCCCACATGTCGGCATCCTCGCTTGCGCGCACGGCCGCCTGCAGGTCCGCCCCGGTAGTCAGTCCCCGACCCTCGGCCTGCTCGGCCACACGCCGGGTCACCGCGTAACGGTTGGCGTCCCGTTTTGAAAGGTCGTCCTGGCTGACCGGTGAAAGCATGTCACCGGCACGGTCGAGTAGCGCCTCGCCTTTCTCGCTGCCCGGCTCCACGATAAAACCGTCGCCTATCGGCGAGAGATTGATGTCGAACCCGGCCCGCGCATAGGGCTGCTCGTCGACGGCAGGACAGAAACAGGATTCACGGGCATCGGTGCAGTCGCACGAGATGATCACGGTCTTCTCGCGCGCCTGGGCATAGAACGGATCGCGCGGCTCGCACTCAAGGAAGACATAGTCGTGAATCTTCAGTGCAGACAGATCGCAGTTCTTCACCCCGATAACGATACGCTCCCGCATCTCGGGCAGCGGCGAGTCCTCCCGGAGGCGGCCGACGGTTTCGCGCGGAGGAAAGAACAACCCCTTCAGCGGTTCAACCGGACGGTAGCTGCCGAGAAGATGCTGGTCGCCATCCCAAGCCTCGGCGCGGACAAGATGGTATTGTAGATCGACCTGCGAGAGAGCATAGACCGTGCGGCCCGAAGAGAGCGTCGCCATGAAGGCATTGAGATTGCCTTGTTGCAGCTTAAACACTCGCACCCCCTGCGGTCCTGAGACCGCGATAGAACCTCAACACATACGTGCTGTGTTCTATTCCGCAGAATACGCCTATCGCCTGATCTGTCAAATATATAACACTATATATTTTGCGATATTTTTTGCGGTGCGAATGGCTTGAAATGGCGGGTCCGCAGACCTAGACTATCCTCTAACGAAGGAGGCGCATATGGGCATCACATTCAACGCCGACGAAGTATTCGAAATGGCCGAACGGATCGAGGAAAACGGTGCAGCCTTCTACCGGCGCGCCGCCGAATTGCATGGCGACACTGCGGGTGCGGATGTCGATCTGCTCTTGCGACTGGCCGCCATGGAAGACCAGCATCAAGCCGTCTTCGCTTCCATGCGCGAGGAGTTAACCGACCGCATGCGTGAGGACACGGCAGCGGATCCCTACATGGAGGCATCGCTCTACCTGCAGGCCCTGGGCAACTCACACGGGGGTGAAGGCGCGGCGGCAGTCACCGAGGCGCTAACGGGGAACGAGACAGCGGAGGAGATTCTGCAGACAGCCATCGGGCTGGAGGAGAAGTCCATCGTATTCTACGTCGGCCTCAAAGATATGGTCCCACCCAAACTCGGGCAGGCCAAGGTCGACGCCATCATCGCCGAGGAGAAGGAGCATCTCACGATCCTGGCCACCGAGCTCAGGAAGGTATGCGGCGATGCCGACGCCGCATGAGGCGTGCTGGTTGAGATGACGCTCAGCCACAGTGGCACAGAGCGTCCCGTGCCGCCGCCTTCTGTGCCTCGCTCGGCCCCGCTGTGCGCTTGAGGACAAGGGCGGTGCGGGTGGGCAGGTAGAGCCGGAGCATGTGACGCAGAAGGTTGTCGTCGATGACAGGAACCGTCTCGTAGCCGTAGCCGGCGGGACGCCGGTCGAAGCCGCCGAAACGGGACTCATCGCTATCGAGAACCGTCGTGTACTGTCCCGGCGGCACTTCGAATCCATACTCCGGATACGACTCGCTCGGGTGGAAATTGAACACGAAGAAGTCGCCGTTGCGTTCGAAGGCAATGATCTTCTGGTCGCTGTTGGTGTAGAGCAGACGCGGCGGGCACTCACCGACCACGCGGTCGTCCCTGATCACGGAGACCATGGCCGCATCGAAATCGCCAAGACAGTGATACTTGAGTTCCGGATTGTCCCGCAGATTCCACTGGCGGCGGGCATAGTGATAGGACCAGTCATTGCCCTTGCGCGGAAAATCGATCCATTCCGGATGCCCGAACTCGTTACCCATGAAGTTGAGGTAGCCCTCGCCACAGGTGGCCAGCGTCAGCAGCCGGATCATCTTGTGCAGGGCCACACCACGATCGACCACGGGGTTGGATTCGTCCACCCCCATATGCGTGTACATACTGGCATCCATCAACTCAAAGCTGATGGTCTTGCTGCCCACGAGGGCCTGGTCGTGGCTCTCGGAATAGCCGATCGTCTTCTCTTCGGCGCGCCGATTGGTCAGCTCGTGCCAGATGGTGTTCATCTGCCAGTCGTCGTCGGAGACCTCTTTGAGCAGCCGTACCCAGCAGTCGGAAACCCCCATCGCGAGCCGGAAATCGAACCCGCATCCCCCATCCGCGTACGGGGCCGCCAAGCCGGGCATCCCGCTGACATCTTCGGCAATCGTCACGGCTTCGGGGTTGACCTCGTGGATCAGCCGGTTGGCCAGCGCCATGTAGACCCAGGCATCTTCATCGACCGCCCAGCCGAAGTACTTCCCGTAGTCGGTGAACGCCGTCCCGAGCCCGTGGTGAAGGTAGAGCATGCTGGTCACACCATCGAACCGGAATCCATCGAAGCCGTATTGCTCCATCCAGAAGCGACAGTTCGAGAGGAGGAAGTGCTGGACGTCGAGCTTGCCGTAATCAAAACAGCGCGAGTCCCACGCATCGTGCTCGCCCCGCCCCCCGGCATGGAAGAACTGGTAGGTGGTGCCGTCAAACTCGGAGAGCCCTTCCACCGTGTTCTTCACCGCATGGGAGTGAACGATATCCATGATGACGAAAAGACCCATCCCGTGGGCGGCGTCCACAAGCTCGGCCAGCTCGTCGGGGGTGCCGAAACGGGAGGAGGCGGCAAAGAAGTTCGAGACATGGTAGCCGAACGATCCGTAGTAGGGATGCTCCATGATGGCCATGAACTGAACCGCGTTGTAGCCCGCCGCCTTGACACGCGGCAGGATGTGCTCCCGGAACTCGACATAGGTTCCCACGCGGCCCCATTCCTGCGCCATGCCGACGTGGGCTTCGTAGATCAGCAGCGGTGTCGGCCGCGGCGGCGCGGGGTGGCGCCGCTGGTAGGGCTCGGAAGGCGCCCAGGCCTGGGCGTTGAAGATGTTCGTCGATGGATCCTGCACCACGCGACGCGCGTGCGTTGGAATGCGATCGCCGCTGCCACCGTCCCAGTGAATCCGCAGGCGATAGACGTCCTCGTGATGCAGAACATCGGAGTCCAGGTGCAGTTCCCAGTCACCGCGGTCGTCGAGGCGGCGCATGGCGAAGCCATCGGACTCGTTCCAGTCGTTGAACGGACCCAGCAGGTAGATCGCCGTCGCATTGGGGGCCCATTCACGGAAGACCCACCCGTCACGGGTACGGTGCAGGCCATAGTAGTCGTAGCTCAGCGAGTGATCGGAGAGATCCCGGTCGGCCGCCAGCCGCGCGGCGGCCTCGTTGACCCGGTTCCAGCGCCGCTGGATGCAGTCGCTATAGGGCTCCAGCCAAGGGTCTTGTCTTAAGATCGACAAGGGGGCGTTCGAGCATGCGTTCATAGATATCAATGTACTCCCGCGCAGTGTTGGCATGGGTGAACCGTTCGGCGCTTTCGCGCATGACCCGGCTAATCTGCGCCTGTTTCACTTCAGTCGGCAACCGGTAGAAATTCATGGCCCGCTCGATCGCCCACCAGAGCCCGTTGCCGTCGTAAGTTTCAAAGGGGAACCCGTTTCCTGTCTCGTGCCCCACGTCGAGCATGGACACGGTGTCGTGCAGTCCTCCGGTGTCATGCACGATCGGGAGCGAGCCGTAGATGGCACTCACCATCTGCGGCAAGCCGCATGGCTCGAACAGGGAAGGCATCAGCATGAAATCCGACGCCGCATAGGCCTGGTGTGATGTCTCTTCGTCGAAGTTGTAGACGGCCACGCGGTCGTGGAGACTATGCTGGTCGACAATGCCGCGGAACCACATCTGGTAGGGCCCGGTTGCCACGAAAACCACCTGCAGCTTCTCGTCGGCATAGTGCGAGATAAGGCCGTAGAGAATGTCGGCCAGGATCTGGCAGCCCTTCTGAACCGGATCGAGCCGCGACGGCCAGAAGAGCATTGGCGCATCGGGGTCCTGGGCCAGACGAAGCCGCTCCTGGAGGTGCAGCTTGTTCTGGCGTTTGGCGTCTGCATGCGACTCCGGCCCGAACGGGTACTGGATCAGCTCATCGGTGGCGGGATCGAACGAGGGATCGGGCGCATTGAGGATGCCGGCGGCACAACCGGCCACCAATTTCTGCGCCATCTCGCTGCGGACGGACGGCGGGACGAAGTCGTGCTGCCCATCACACACCTCGTAGAGGAAGGTGGGGCTGACCGTGTTCACGAAGTGCGAGGAGAAGATGCCGCTGGCAAGCAGGTCGACCGGGTTGCTCCAGCGGGTGGTCTCGTAGTCACTGGCGTGCCACTTGTAGAAGAGATCCTGCCAGAACTCGGCCGCGTCGATACCGATATCTTCGATCTCGGACAGGGCTACCTCCTGGCTATGGATGTTGTGGATGGTCATGAGGGACGGAATGCCGTGGCGACGCGCCATGGCGGGAATCAGCCCTGTCATCCAATCGTTGCAGTGAACCAGGTCGGGGTTGACCGTCGGAATAATGTTGTTGAGCACTTCGCGCTGGAAGACGAGCGCCAGCTTGCGGCTCGTGTCCGCCGATGAACTGTAGACCTCGCTCTGGTAGTAGAAGATCCGGTCCTGGGCCAGGTGAATCCGCGAGTCCGGCAGCACGCGCTTATAGATGCGCAGTTCGTCGTTGATCAGGCGTCCGACATCGATGTTGAACATGCGCCGGTAGTGCGGCAGCGCCACGTGGACATCCGCACCCAGCTCAAAGAGGGCCGACACCAGCGATGCCGAGACGTCGGCCAACCCGCCCGCCTTGGCGCGCATGTGGTTGGTGGCATTGCCCATGCCATCGGGCAGGTAGGTGATCTCCGGCGTTACGATCAGGATGCGCGGATTTTGCGGCATCGTCTGCTCTTCCTGCCCTTACGGCATGTGGGGCTTACGCCCCGTTGGCCCAGGTGGTGTAGCCGGGCATCGTGCTCGACCAATCCCTGCCACGCGGAACGGCCCGCGCCGTCAGCCCGTAACGCCCGGGCCGCTGACAGGGCAGTTCCTGGCGATAAACATAGCGTCCCTCGCCCTGGTCTTCCGCCATCTCCATCCTCTTCAGCTCGCTCTCCACAATCTCGTTCTGCGAGTCGGCCAAGCCGTAGTAGACCTGGACATCCACCTCGTCCGGCGTCAACTCGCCCAGCTCCACCACGGTGGTCACCACAAACGTGTCACCCACGTGCAGGGCAGCCAGGTCGCGGTCCGGCACGGGCAACTGAACCCGCACGCCGCTCCAGCAGGTCTCCAGCCGCTTGCGCTGCGCCACGAGGGCCTTGGCCTCCTTGCCGCCATCGGCGGTCAGTCGGTCGTAGCCGTCCAGCGCCACGTTGTAGTAACGTTCGCTGTACTCCCTCAGCATACGGTGCGTTGTGAAAAAGCCAAGCGTCATTTTCATCGACGCCTTCATCATCGCCACCCAGCGCTCGGGCACATCGCCCTTGTCGCGCGTGTAGAAGGTCGGGATGATCTCGTTCTCGATAAGGTTGTAGAGCGCGTGCGCCTCCACCTCGTCCTGGTAGTCGCTATTGGTGTAGTCTTCGCGGTTGCCGATGGCCCAGCCGGTGTCGGTGTTATACCCCTCGTCCCACCAGCCATCCAGGATGCTGCAATGCAGTCCGCCATTGACCGCCGCCTTCATGCCGGACGTGCCACTGGCCTCCTGGGGCCGCCGCGGCGTGTTCATCCACACATCCACGCCCTGCACCATGTAGCGAGCAAGCTGGATGTCGTAGTTTTCGAGGAAGATGATCTTGTGGCGCACGGTCTCTTTGCGGGAGAAGGCGATGATCTGCTTGATCAGGCTCTTGCCTTCGTGATCGGCGGGATGTGCCTTGCCGGCGAAGACGAGCTGGATCGGCCGCTCCTCGTCGGTGAGCAATTTCTCCAGGCGCTCCGAGTCCTTCAGGAGCAGCGTGGCACGCTTGTACGAGGCAAACCGGCGCGCGAAGCCGATCGTCAATGCGTCGGCGTCAAACACCGATGCGATGCTGTCGAGTTCCTTGCGCGTGGCATTGCGGGCCTTGAACTGGCGTTCGCCATACTCGCGCGTGGCGCGGACCAGCCGGGCGCGGCCCAGCTCGTGGGTACGCCAGAGCACCTCGGACGGAATACGCTCAACCCGCTTGATCACAGCTTCCACCCCGGGGCGATCGCGCCAGTCACGTCCGAGGTAGCGGTCATACAGCGCCGCAATGTCGGTCGAGAGCCAGGACGAGATATGGACGCCATTCGTGACATGTCCGATCGGGACCTCCTCCACGGGGAGATCGGGCCAGAGATAGGACCACATCTTGCGGGCCACCACGCCGTGCAGCTTGCTGACCGCGTTGAAGTAGTGCGCGAAGCGCATCCCGAGGATGGTCATGGAGACCTCCTCCTTGGGGTCGGCTCCGGGGGCCTGCCCCCAGCGGATCGCATCGGCGGCCTTGACGCCCACCTCGGGCTCCAGCGCCTGGAAGTAGGGCTTCAGCATGGACACCGGGAAGGTCTCGTTACCGGCCGGAACGGGGGTGTGCGTGGTGAAGACATTGGTGCGCGAGACGACCTCGAACGCGGTCTTCGTGTTGAGGCCCTGTGACTGCACCAGGTGTGCGATACGGCCGAGACCGAGGAAGGCGGCATGGCCTTCGTTGAGATGGTAGACATGCGGATCGTACCCCATGGCGAGCAGGGCACGCACGCCGCCCACGCCCAGCAACATCTCCTGGCGGATGCGCATGACCTGGTCGCCGCCATAGAGCTGGGCCGTGATGCCGCGCAACTCGGGCGGATTGGCCGGGATGTTGGCGTCGAGTAGAAACAGCGGCACGCGGCCGACATCGACCCGCCAGATCTCAGCATGAAGTCGGCCGTCAGGCAGCGGCACGCTGATCTGGATCGGCGCGTTCTCGCCATCACACACGCGCGTGAGCGGCATGTTATGCATCTCGTTCTCGGGATAGAATTCCTGCTGCATGCCGTCGGCATCGAGATACTGCTGGAAGTAGCCCTGGCGGTACATCAGTCCCACCGCGACAAGCGGCAGGTTCAGATCGGAGGCCGACTTCAGGTGATCGCCGGCCAGGCAGCCGAGGCCGCCGGAGTAGAGGCGCACGCTCTCGTGAATACCGAATTCGAGCGAGAAGTAGGCCACGCCGTTGCAGGCCGGGCATACATCCTCGCCGTCATGGGTCTTCAACACATGCGCATCGAAAAGCTCACGCACCTCTTCCATGTGCGCGACAAAGCCGTCGTCGTCGCGTAGCTCGACCAACCGCTCGGGCGGCAGCTCGCTGAAGAACTTCAACGGACTGTGTCGGCAATCAGTCCAGAGCGATGGATCAATTCGGCGGAACAGTTCGATCGCATCGGGACACCAGCACCACCAGAGGTTCTTGGCGAGCGTTTCGAGGAAGCGCAGCTCTTTCGGCACCGAGGGCGCCACGTTGAACAGTTGGATATTCTTCATAGTAGGACTTCTTTCTCAACGACAGATTGACAATACACCCATGGCGAGTCGCGGCGCACACGTTGGCGCGCCTCTCCTCGAACACGGGTTCGCTTGATGCCGGGCTATGCCGGACTAGCTGACAGTGATGACGCTGTTGAGCGACCCGAAATCGTTCGGGGCCCAGTCTTCGCGCTCCGGATCCACACACCAGATATCGTTCACGACGAACTTATACTGATACTGGCCCGGCTCCAGGAGTACGTTCAGTGCGTACGCCCCGTCTTTCGACTTCAGAACGTGCTTGCTCGGATTCCACCCGTTGAAGGTTCCCGCTACCGAGACCTTGCTGTTTGCATCCGCGTGAATCTGAAACTTAACCCGCCTTCTCTTAACCTGTGCACCCATGATGTTTTCTGTTCCTTCAACTGTTTTAGCTTTTCCCTCTCCGCGTACGCTGGATTTACCTCCTTGTCGGAGGCCGGCGCGGGCGGAGATACTTCAACTCACAAAATCGGGGCGACTCTATGCGTTTCGCAGCAGAAGTGCAAGCACGCGATAGAGCTCCGTCACGCCCCAGGCCTGGGCGCCACAGCCGCGGTCGGTGTGAGGGGCATCCCCGTCGAGGATTTCGGGGATTTGACCAAGGCAGCCGCGGTTGAGCAGGACCTCGGAACTGCGCAGCAGCGCAAGGGCGCTGTCGCGCGCCGCCGGCCCATGGATCCGGACCAGGGCCTCGCAGTAGGACGGGAACGGCCACGTCCAGGCCGTTCCGTTGTGGTAAGCCGGCTTGCGGCGTGTGTCCTCATCCCCCCGGTACTGGCCCTGGTAGGGATGGAGCGGGTCGTTGAGCAATTCGCCATCCCGCCGTACGGGCAACGCGTGCGTGACGGGACGATCGGCCAGGCTCCGAATGGCGCCCGGCACCAAGAGCTGTTCGCAGGCGTGCAGGATGGCCGTGCAAACACCGCTGTCGGTCACGGCGCCCAAGGTCAGCGCCAGGAGCTGATTGGAGCGCACGTGATCGTCGGCGACGGCCTGCGCCGCAGGCATCCCCGGAGCGCCGTGCAGACAGTCCGAGAGCCCTGTGCCGTCATCGCGGACATAGTGTGACCCGATCGACGCCTGCACGAGGGCGGCCAGCTCGGACGCGGCCGCATCATCATCGATGCGCGCCAGGAACGATAGCGCCCGATACCACAGCGCCTGGATCTCAACCGGGTAGCCCTCACGCGGGGTACCGGCCGGCTGGTTTGTATCCATCCACGTGTAATGGGATGGACTGAACACCAGCCCACTGTCGGCATCCATTTTGATCCCGTTCGGTGTTCCCTCCCGGTAATGCGTTACAATCGAGCGGATCACATCCCTGAGCGACCGCCCGTCGCAATCCATATCGAGAAGTGTCGCATCCCCTGCATCCAGCAGGTCTTCGCATGACACAACAAACCAGAGCGGCGCATCGGAGGTGTCGCGGTTGGAGTCGTCACCGCCCCGAATCATGTTGGGTAGCGTGCCCTGCTTCTCGAAACGGGCAAACTGCCGCAGGATGTCGCGGCATTCCGCATGCATGCCCGCCGCAATCATGCCGCGCAGACAGATCAGCGTGTCCCGCCCCCAGTCAAGGAACCACGGGTATCCCGCAATCACGGTCAGGGAATCGTCGCGCCGGACGACGTAGGCGTCCATGGCCCGCCGCAAAACGGCGAGTAGCGAAGACGTGTCGGAGCTGTCGGGTGCGGCAAGGTCGACCGGCGCATAGCGGGATTCTTTCGGTCCCTCGATGAAAGCGCTGAGGACGGTCTTGTCCCCGCCGGCCAGCTCGCAGGTCATGTATCCGGGACTGAACAGGTCCGTTGCGGCATCCAGGCCGCGGTCGGCTTCGTGCGGGTGATGCACCATGTAGGTCCACTCCGCCTCCCAGTGAAACTCGCCCTCCGTCACGGCGACGCGCAGGGCACGCTCCCGGTCGGGGCGAAACAGGAAGCCCTCCCGCGTCGGCTCAACCCCGCGCGGCCAGTGGGCCTCGGGACCGGTAAAGGCCTTGGTCTTCCCATGATTGATGCGATCCTCCACGTCGGGACGGAGCACCAGACGCACCGACTCAGTCGCCGGCAACGTGTTCTCGTCCGCCCCGTCGGAAACCCGGGCGAAGGCCAGTTGCACGGCATTCTCGCCACGCAGCATGCGGAGCGCCACGTCCAGTGTCACAACCTTTCCGCGCCCCACCGGCACGTCAAAGCGCCATTGCACCTCGCCGTCCGGCTGCTGACCGAACGTCCGCAGGCAGGTGCGTCCCAGCTCCTGGTAATACCCCTGGTAGACCACCCATACGCGACACCGCGTCAGCATCACCTGGCGATCCACCGGGTAATCGGGATGACAGTTCCCTGCCAGGAGCGCGTCGTACTGGCTCTCGAGCTCGCCCCAGGCGTCGCGCACCTGCGCCATGGCACCGCGCCCGTTCGTGCAGAGCGCATAGCAGTGCCGGTCCAACGCCGCGGCGCCGGACACGCTGACCTCCGGGTCTCTGCCAACGGACGGGAGCAGCAGGAGCGTATCCTCGCCGCGCCGGGTACCGGCCGGATCGTGCACGCAGAGGTGCAGCACGCCGTGACGTATCGCCGTCTCGCCGTCAGGCGCGCGGCGCGGCGGAACCAGCACCACGTGGTCTTCACCCACGCCAAAACTGCGGGCGCGACAGGTGACCGCCCCACCCTCTTCCAGATCAACCTGGAACGGGTGGGCACACTGCACAAGCAACGCGTGACCGTCGGGCCACATAACATCGCGCGACAGATCCTGCGGCCACTGCCACGAGGTGAGGGCAAATGTCCCGCGCGGCGAGAGCGCCCGCCAGTACGCCGCCGGGTCGACCAGGTAACGCTCGGTCTCACTCTCGAGGTCCAGCCCCCCCACATCACCGCATCCGGCAACAGCCGTCTGCAGCTCAAGCACGGCCGCGCGGGCGCGCTGTCGCCGGACGGCAGGCGGTTCGCCTGTGTGGTCGAGGCCTTCCGCCTCGCACCCGAGACAGAGGACCGCGGCGGGCTCAAGTGTTACGCTGTACTGGTCACCCTCCTCGGTCGCCGCACCGAGGTCTCCGGTCAGCAGATCCGCCACACCCTCGTTCAACTCAAAACTTGTGCGCGGCCAGCGCACGGTCTGGGGGTGATGGCAGTCCAGGTTGGCCAACACCAGGACGCCCTCGCCCGCGCCGCTCTTGCGCAGAACCGCGACCGCATGGGTGGCGTGCTGTCCGATCCATTGGAACTCGGTCCCGGGTCCGAACGCCGGATGCGTAGCCAATAGCTGGTTGAGACGCGCGACCTCCGCCACCTGGTTAGCATCACTGCCCCAGTTCAACGACGGTGCGCCATGAACGTCGACGCGTTCGGTGGCGTACCACTCGACGCCGGCCGTGATGCCGAATGCGCCCTCGGTAGAGGTCAGCGCCGTCAGGGCAGTGCGCATGCGGGAATAGGCCGGGGAACTGGCGGCCATGCGCGTGTTGTCATGCGTTTCGGCGTAATGCACCATCAGGCCACGCGTGTCCGCCATACGTGCACCACCCATGACCTCCGTCTCCACCTGGCGCGATGAAGTGCTCTGGAACAGCTCGGAGTAGGCCCAGTTCATGTTGGCGCCGTCAAGGAGCTGCTCCGTTAACGCGCGCGGACCGCCGAGCCCCTCCAGCAGGAAGATCGTATCGGGGAACTGGGCCCGGACCTTGGAGATGACGTAGCACCACACGTCGTGGGGCACCATGTACCCGGCATCGCAGCGGAAACCATCGACACCAAACCGGCACCAGCGAAGGAACACGTCGGCAATGGCTTCCCACAGGGGTTGCCCCGCTCCGTAGTCCAGTTCCGAGAGGTCTTCCCACGTCACGCCCCACGCGCCCGGCGACCGGAAACTGCTGTCGCGATGGCGGGCAAACCATTCCGGATGCTCGTTCTGCAGATGCGAGGCCCAACCGGTATGGTTGGCCGGAATATCCATGAGCAGGCGGCCGCCGCGTGCATGAATGGCATCGATCAGCTCGATGTATTGCTCCAGCGGCGTGGTGCGCCGGTCAAACTCGGCGAATGCCGGGTCGACATCCATGAAGTCGAGTGGCGCGAACGGACTCCCAAATCGCCCCATGCGCGCATACGTGGTGGGGACGGGGTGCACGGGCAGCAGGTGAAGCGTCCGGAACCCGAGCGTGCCAATGATGTGATCCAGCTCGGCGATCAGGTCGCGAAACGTGCCGGAACGCGGGATAACCGTGAATCCGGCTTTGTCCAGCTCCTCCGCGGCTTGGCTCTGCTCTTCGGATACCGCCCCGGACACGCGATTGGGACCGAACTGGCGCACGAACGCGCTGTAGATCGAGTTGGCACAGACCGTGTCGGCGGGCTCCACTTTGATAACCACGTTATCGCCATGGTCCCACACGGGCACCTGGCCCGGCCCGGGCAGCAGGTAGGGCTTGGCTTCAAAGCGGCCCACCTCGCAGAGCCCGAGCGACACCTCCCACTGCGAGGGACCCACTTGGCGCATCGGTACATCATGCCAGTCGCGATCGAGCACAGGGGTCTGTTTCTCAACAAACGACACGATCGCCTGCCGCCGGACCGCCGCCCACCCGATGTTGGTGCGCAGGAAGGCCGATCCCTCGCATCCGGAGCGACAGGTCAGCGTAAACGTGATCGTGTCACCCCGAAAGCGGCGAAACCGCGACCCGGGCCTGGGTGTCTGTGCTACTGACATACGGGAGTTATAGCGAAAGGGCGGGACGAAGTCTATCGGGCTTAGAGCCGACTGATCAGGTCCTGCAACTCCTTAGCCGAGTAGGGCTTCGGCCGCGAGCATTCCCAGCCATTCGAAATGCTAGATCTTGCGTGACTCCGCTTCATGCTTCACCCGCAACGTGATGTCCCGGTCGATACCACGGAATCCAGCCACGTTCCCTTCCCGACCAAAAACCGGCTCACCATTGGTCTCCATGATACGTTCGGTACCATCCTTGTGGAGACAGCGGTTAATGAGGCCGATGAAGGGCTTGCCCGCGGAACACTCCTGCTCAAAGATCTCCCGCATCCGGCCGGCCTCGTCCGGCGGCATGAAACTGTCGAACGCTTGCCCCACGACCTCATCCGGCGTATAGCCCAGCATGCTCTGCACACTCGGACTCGAGTAAGTGTATACACCCTCGGAGTCGACCTCCCAGATCCAGTCGCTGCTGGATTCCACCAGGTTGCGGTAACGTTCCTCGCTCGCCCTCAGCCTGCTTTCCGCTTGCTGACGCTCGGCGATCTCATGCGTCAACTGGTCATTGGCTCGCCTGATCTCGCCCGCCCGACGATCGACCGTGTCCTCCAGTCCTTGCTGAACCTTCCGTAGTTCCGCTTCCACCTTCTTGCGTTCCTGGGTCTCTCGGATATTGTCTTTCCTGAGTCCAAGCGCCTCGATGATCGTGCGCCCGGTGTGTTGCGACATCAGGACGTAAGCACCGCCATAGATGAGCATCATCACACCCATGACCGTATGCAGGCTACCCCCATGCGTAATAAACAGGGCCGCAATGGGCAGGCAGAGCAAACCGGTGAAAATGCACATCGTGATACTCAGTGGCGCCATGGCGCCGGATGCACCCGAAACCAGCCCCCCGAGCACGAACGCAATGAACACGTTTGTCTGCGGCGATGCCGATGAATAGAAGAGCAGCGGTGCCGAGGCCCAGGCCACACCGGCCACGATGGCGCCCCATGAATACAACCGCACCCAAGCCATGTCCGTAAGATGATTCTCACCCCGAGCACGATAAACGCCGTAAAGCACATACCTCAGCAGACAGACCAGACAGAGGATCCCCATCCAGGAGAGCAAGACCACGGGCGAGGAGACCCGCCACAGCACCAGCACAACCAGGACGACAAGGAGCAGCGAGGTAAGCACAACAGATGGAAGCTGAGAATAGATCTGGTTGACCAGCTCACGAAAGAGCTGCGGGTCCCGAAGTCTGTGGTTCAGTCGCACCATCGCGTTTTCCATCCTTGCGCTCTACTGCTCAGATTGAAGCCGAGTGAACGTGCTGTCCAGAGAAAAACCGCGACTATGACGAGGCGCGTTGCGCACAATGCCTTGCGTAGGAGATGAGGCGGTTTTATGCTCTGCGTATGAGAACGATGCTGTTAGGCGGTGCGCTGGTGACCATGATAGCAGGAGGCAGCCCTGTCATGGCCGGGATCACACCCGCCCACGCGGGCAAAGCTGTCCTGGTCGTGCTGGGGGTGCTGCACCCGCTGGCGTTTGCCGCCGTAGCGCTGCACGGCCTGAAGACCCGGCGCGAGGCAGCCTCCATGGTCGCATGGCTGTTCGTCGTCTGGTCCCTGCCGGTGCTCGGCCCTTTGCTCTATCTCGGGTACGGCGTCAACCGTGCCCCATCGAAGGCATGGCAGAAACAGCGGTCGGACGACTCGCTGCTCTCAGCACGCCGCGCGCGCGAGGGGGCGTCGCTGCCGTTGGAGTACTGGCGGGCCATGCGGGCGTCGCGGGTGTGCGAGCCGGACAGTCCACACGCCAGGGAACTGAACCTGACGATCGACGGCGTTGTGCCCGATTGGCCGCTGCTCGGCGGCAACCGAATTGAGCCGCTGCTCACCGGCGATGCGGCGTTTGCCAGGATGCTGGATGCGATCGATCGCGCCACCCACCACATCCACCTGCAGACCTTTATTATCGGCAACGACCCGATCGGGCATGAGTTTCTCGACCGGCTGAAGAAGAAGGCGGAAGCGGGCGTGCGATGCCGCGTGCTGTTCGACCGTTTCGGCTCGACCCGCGGACGGGCGTCCGGACTCTTCCACGCCTACCGCAACACGCCCGGGCTCGACGTCGTCGGCTGGACCCAGGTCAACCCAATCAAGCGGCAATTCCAGATCAACTTGAGGAATCACCGCAAGGTGCTGGTCGTGGACGGAAAGGAGGCCTTCATCGGAGGGATCAACCTGCATGCCGGCCATACATCGCGAACGGACCGCGAGGCGATTCGAGATTATCACTTCGCCGTCGCCGGCCCCATCGCACTGGAGCTCCAGTACGCGTTCCTGCGCGACTGGTACTTCATGACAGATGAAGACCCTGCTGCCCTGCTGACGGCTGAGCATTTCCCTCGCATTGAACCCTCGGGCAACTCCCTGGTACGCGTCGTCAACGGGGGGCCGACTGCGGAGATAGAGGCGATGACGGACGTTACCTGTGCGGCCATCAACGTGGCGCACACGCAACTGCTCGTCGTGACCCCCTACTTCGTGCCGCCGGTCGACATCCTGCGCGCGCTCCGTCTCGCCGCCTTGCGCGGCGTGAACGTGCAGCTGGTGGTCCCAAAGAAGAACAACCACGTCTATGCCGGCCTGGCCGGTCAGGCCCTCTACGACCAACTCCTCTCAGCCGGCGTCCACGTGTACGAACGGGAACCGCCCTTCCTGCACGCCAAGGCCATCATCGTTGACGATCACATCAGCATCGTGGGCACCGCCAACCTGGACAACCGGAGCCTGCGCCTGAACTACGAGACCAACCTGGTCATCTACGACGACGCCTTCGCCAACACCTTGAAACGGATCGTGCTGGAAGACATGGCGTTGAGTGAGGACCTGGACCTGACCGTCTGGCGCACCCGCCCGCTCCGCCGCAAAGTCGCCGAAAACCTCTCCAGCCTCCTCACACCTCTACTGTGACAATCAGGAATGGTAGCAAAAGCACGGCGAACGGCTCGCAGGTACCTGGCTGTCAGCAATGCGCCAAAGGACACGAGGGGAGTCGACAGGCCGATCACGGGGCTCCGAAGTAACTGACCGCCCTATTCTGTTGGGGCAAAAACAGGGCGTTTCGTTTGCCAGTTTCTTGGTTGGCCTGCCGGCTGCACAAATCGGCTTCGCACCATCTGCCGAAAAGGCCCGCCGAATGGGGACGGAACAACCGGCACGACAGGAGAAAGACCTGCCCCACGATATAGACTGCTCCTTAACCGGTTAATAATGCCGGATCAGTTTAGTCTCGTTATATAGATCTCGTTAGAGTCTCGTCCAAGAAGGGATGATATATCCCTCTCTATCTCGTTCCCCAACTGTATTGCAGAGGCAGTGTGCCCAAACAGCTTGAGCTATGCGTGCTGCGGTGTTCCGGCTTCGACTGGCTGTAGGTGCACGATCGGAACGGCACCGAGAGCGGCGCCAATCTTGCGCAAGAACGATAGACTTAGATTGCGGTAGTTGCCTGACTCAAGTCGGGCAATGGCGGGTTGAGAAGTGTGGGCATGTTCAGCCAGCTCCTTCTGCGTCCACCCGTTGGCCTTGCGCAGTCGAATCACCTCCTTGGCAACAGCGAACTCACCAGCAAGGGCTTCGTATTCCTTGCGGAACCCAGGCTTTCGGAGTTCCTTTTTCAGAATATCCTCGTAGCTATGTGTCTTCATCGTTTATCTCCCTAACATCTCGCATAAGGCGGATAGCTCGCCGCAACTCACGAGGGTCCGTCTTGCCGGCCTTCTTAACGAAGCCGGACGTGATCACATATACCCTCCCACCGTGATGAAAATAGAACAGCCGTACGATGTCCGAGGCAAACTTGATTCGCAGTTCACGCAGACCCTCGGTTCCTTTGAGTGCCTTGCCATGCGGCATTGGAAGATCCGGCCCCAGCTCACTCAAGAGATCAATGCCCCGAAATGCCTTTGCCCTAAGTTTGACCGGGAGCCCACGGAGAAACCGAACCGCATGGTCAAGCAGCCTTACTTCGTATCTATTCATCATCAATACGATACCAATAATGGTATACCATGTCAACCCGAGGATTACTGACTTATGAACTCTTCGCAGTCCGGGCACGCCTCGCCTATTCGGCCTCGACTTTGCGCTTTTCGCTAGACGTCACCACAATGGCCCGTGTGCGCATCGATAATCGGCTTCACCGGCCGGATTGGCCGGTTAAGGAGCA
>JADHWE010000065.1 GCA_016783675.1 Kiritimatiellia bacterium | reverse complement strand
CATGATTTTTTTGACCGTCGGAGACGTAGATATTCCTGCACAGATCCCGGCCCGCTTTCGCACACTGTAGATCAACCATAAAGGCACGTATTGTTCGATGTTATGCGCAAATCACTCGTTGGGAAATCCGGATATAGCCGATTTCAGGTAGGCCTCCAGGTCATCAAGCTGCTGAGAGGTAAGCCCGGAGGTCGAACCATGCTGGTTTCCGGGATTAAATGTGGTCAGGACTTCCCGCAGCGTTGCGGCCCGACCGTCATACAGGTAAGGAGCGGTGCGCCAGACCTCGATCAGGGTGGGCGTGTCAAAACGGGTCCCCGCCTCGCGTCCGCTACCGGTACCCACGTCGTGCAACGACGTGTCGGTCAGGTACGGACCACTGTGGCAGTGGATGCAGCTTGCCGATGTGAACAGCGCCTCTCCGCGCTGCGCCGCGGCACTCAAGCCGCCGCTTTCCAGCTCCGGGCTTGGCGTAGGCCGCAGGGATTTCAGAAACAGATCGATCGCGAGATGCTCATCGTTGGTGTGATTTGCAAAATGGATATACCGAAGTCCCGCCATGACAGAGGTCTCGGCGTTGGGGCGGATGCCGGTGATGGTCGTCGGTGGTGTTTCGTGTGCGAACAGCAGGCTCTTCGTATTCTTGGCGTTGCCGAACCCATCATTGAGAACGTCCCAATTCAAGCCATCCGCACGCACCGCCGGATGGCAGCTCGCGCAGCTATGCCAACTCTGCACGCTCAGGCTGCCGTCGTGAAAGCTGAATTTCCCGTAACGTTCCTGTGTCATCGGTTTCTGCCACCCCAGGGGCAACTCCACGGTGTCGTTCTCCATGCCGGGATCAAGGCGGGCGATGGCCAATGAGTCGCTGAACGCTTGGGCGGCATAGGCCTTGCCGTCAACGACGGCGACGCCGCGCGGCCCTTTGCCCGGTAACGGCAGACGCCGCCGCAGTCCCACCAGCCAGGTCAGGCTGCTCGATACATCATCCGCTTCCGATGCCAGTCGCGCCACCAGGGCAGGCCAGTCAATCACGCTTAGGTCGTGCGACCCGGCGTGCGTCACGCACAGGCGACTCCCATCCGCAGCAAAGGCCAGCCCCCATGGGTTGGCGGCGCCGAGGTCCAGATCGTCCAGCAGCACCGTGTTCAGACGCGTGAGGGACGCAATATCAATAATAGAAAGCGCCGCGGTGTTGATCCAGCCGCGGAGAAGCTGCGTGGTGGGCACACGATAGCGCGAGAGTACATGGGTAACGCACGCATACCCGCCGTCGGGCGACACGGCGATGTCGCGCAGACTGTGGGAGCCTGGCGGCAGGGCGACGTGCTGCGTGACCGTGTTCGATGCCGTATCGATTACGCTGACCGCCGCGGCCACGTTGGTGTCGGTAGCGGCTTGATGCGGCAGCAGGTTGGCGACCAGCAGCGTGGCCCCATCGGGTGTCAAGGCAGCCGCAAACGGCTCACGTCGTACCGGCACGCGCGCGAGCACGGTTCCCGCTGATGGATCAACAACAGAGACCGCGTTCTCAAACTGGTTACAGAGGGAGAGACGATTGGACGATGCGCATACGGGGGCTCGTGGAGAATGGCCTACCGCCATACTGCTGGTAATCTCAAGCGTCTCCGTATCCACTGTGTGGAGCGTCCCGGATGCAACCCCCGTGGTGACATACAACACGCCGGCATCCGGAGATAGCGTCAGTCCGGTAGGCGAATCCGGGAGAGGGATCATGTCAAGTAGTGTATCCGTATCGAGATCGACCACGCTGAGATGATTTGCGGATTCGTGAGCGACAAACAGACGGTTGCTGACGCTGTCCGCCACGACGGTCGAGGGTGTAAGGTACGTCGAGCGTTCATCGGAGAGAATCACGGCACGTGCCGTATTCCGCAGCATTGTCACAGACCCCGCGGTGTCGATTGACAACGTGAAATACTCGTCCGGTTCGTCGTTGGTATCGCCGACTATGCTCACAGGAATCTCGCAGACCGTCTCACCTATCGGGATGGTCGCCTGGTTGCTGACGGCGACATAGTCATCTGGAGCCATCGCGGAGCCGTCAATGGTGGAATAGGTAAAGGCGACCTCCGCGGTATGCGCGTGGGACAACTCGACACGGAAGACGGCCGTTGTGCTGCCCGTGTTGCCCTCGACGATCTGCACGGGGGATGCGGCAAGGGTTAGTGACCACGCGGTGCCTTCGAGTACGATGGCGTTCACGACCGGAGTGACTGAATCGAATGTGACGACCAGCTGATCGGAGGCATTCAGCAACACATTACTGAAGACATAGGGCGTGTAGGGCGCGGGGGTGAATCCAAGGCGCTCAGCCGCGCTATAGGGGCCAATGACCGAGCCATTGACGTCGATATTGAGATCGTCAGCGCCCTGCAGGCTATAGACATAGACATGGTAGCGCAGGTTGGGATTGAGATCGCCTATCGTAACCGTCTCACCTCCTCTACCCCAGAAGTAGTTGACATACTCTTCATTACTCCAGGTGCTATCTCCACTGGGCGTCGTTTCACCCGCACCAGTCCATGTCGTTGCAGCCGGGGCCCTGCCATCCCAGTCGGCGCTGCTCACGGAGCCATCGACCGCGGCTCCGGTTGAGTCAATCAGCGCATTCGTGGGGTAGGTCACCGTGTTGGTTGTGCTGCCCCCAGGCAATGATCGGTCGCTTGAGTTGTGCGTTATGAAGAAGTTGAAGTTGTCCCACGTGCCCACGTGCGGCGGCTCCGGAGTCCAGCCATCGGTGAAATTCAACTGAATCCACTGTCCCGCGGTTATCGTTGCCGCCTGCACCGCGCTACCACACAGCAATAGACATACTACGGCCATTCGTATGCATCTGATGTCTGTCATTGTCTGCCTTACTTTGCTGGACTAACTCCGTTGAGGGCATCGCGAAGCGACACTTGCCTCAACCCTCGCCCTTGGGTCGCGACAAGAGATCGGCGGCGATAGGTTTCGGACGCGGCACAGCTATTCGGTTGTGCGTCGCGCCGGGACGCGCATACCACATCGTGCCGACAGCATAATTCGCCTTTACGGGGAACCACACCCCGACCTCCATGTCGACTTTCAAAGACTTCCTGAAGGGAATCGCATCCAGCATTCGTTCCCGGGACACCGTCTGATGTCCTCGCCAATCACCTTTGCCGCGCGAGTCGCGGGATGGGGCGGAAATGAAAGGCGAACTCCATACGTTCGCCATGCCCCAGGCATACCCGTAGTAGTCCTCCGTGCCGGTTCCGAGGTGCGAGGGGAACGATTCGCCGTCAATGTAGATGCGCTCGTCATTCTCACCATACCATTTCCTGGCAGGATTATAGACGCTCAGCGTATCAGCGACATAGGTTCCTTCCCCCTGAATCTCAATGTAGTTCCAGTCGGCAGGTTTTCCCGGCGTGAGTCCGCACCGCCAGTTCGCATGGAAATGCATCGAGCGATCATCCCATTTCCAGTCGCCTACACCCACCAACATGGTGACGGGAACCGTCAGCGTGCCTTCGTTTCTGATGCCGACCGTTGCCGAAGAGGCATAGGGCATGACGAAGTGACAGGAGAATGTGCCGTTCTCTTCTGACCTGCGATTGCGATTCCAGTGCGGTCGAATGAAAACCCCATCCGGGGCAGGACTTTCGGGATGCGTATCCGTCTTGAAGTATCCGCCCCCAAAGAACTCCGAGATCGGACACCAGACGGTATTCTCTCCGTCGAAGGACATCGTTACAAAGAGATCGCGAAGCGCGGCGGGATTGACC
This sequence comes from Kiritimatiellia bacterium, assembly GCA_016783675.1. GTDB lineage: Bacteria > Verrucomicrobiota > Kiritimatiellia > UBA8416 > JABMPJ01 > JABMPJ01. The sequence goes on along the minus strand of JADHWE010000065.1, from coordinate 9,060 downwards.
GTAGGGTCCAGTTGTACGACGAACTCCCGCACGGCTCCCGGGCCGGCCGGCAGTTCCATCGTCAAGTCCTTGCCGGGGCCGATGTCCTTCTTCTCTGAGATCCGTTCGCAGGCCTTGATGTTGCTCCCCGGCTTCTCGAGGCTCTCGCCAACAGAGCGGACCAGATTCTGGTGGGCTTCGTAACGCGTCTTCGAGAACGTCTCTACGGACGTCCCCTCGTCGTAGGTCCGATAGTTGATGATGTAGAAGAAGACGTTGTGCTTGGCGGTGCCTTGTTCGTAGTGCGGCTCCAGCGTAATCTTGCAGTCTCGCGCATACGGGATCGGGAAATAGAGGTTCCCGCCCATCTGCTTGTACCCTTTGGGCAGACTGATCTGGTTCTTGCTATCCCTTTCATCGGACGCGATAGCAGAATACGGCTCAGGGAAGAGCGATTGCGCACTCATCAATTTCGTGAAATCGGCCTCGATTGCCGGCACAGACGCTCCATCGAGGTAGAACCTGATCGTTGCCTTTGGGAGTTCGTTGCCTATGTCCAGCGGCTTCCATATACGGGTGACGCAGCCGGGAGCCCTGTCCTCCATGATTACGTACTCGGTTCGCCCCGCCGTAGTCTCCTTTCTCAGGAACTGATCGTAATCTCTATTGGCGAACCAGTTCTCGCCCCCGACGACGGTTTGCCGCCGGTCCCAGCTGCTGGCCTGCTTGCACAGGTAATAGGGGCTGGGGATCCTCGCGACCGTGTCACGGTCGATCGTTTCCTCGAGCAGTGACGCCATCGTCACCGTTTCGCCTGCGTGACAAGCGCCGGCTACCCCCATCATCGTGAGAGCGGTCAACGCCGCGCTCAATCTGGCTGCCTTATTCATAGGTTTTGGCCCCCGTTCTGTGGTTGACTCCATGTGAGACTCCTTGTCGTCGCCTGGCTGGAGACAGCGGGCCGGTGGGGAGGGGCTCCTCGTTATCCGTAATCGCCGCCCGTAATCGTCAACAGATTCTCCGTGCAGAGCCGTGACAGAAGAATCAGTCCTATAGGCAGATACTCACCACATGCCGGTCCGATTATAGGCGGATAGGCGCGGCATTCGCGGATTCTAGCCTATTGGATAGTAATGATCGTGCCTTGCGGCGGTGGCGTCCTCAGACGGATGGCCTGAACAACAACGGCAGTTCCAGCACTGCCTACCTGAATTACAATATCTCCCGAGCCATCGGATGTGACATCCCAGAAGAGAAAACGGCTGTTGTTGGGGTCCAAATCCTCACTGTCGCGCGGGCCAATGGCCGTGCCATTGACGGTGATGGTGTGATCGAGCGCTGGTGATCCAAGGGCTGTGAAGACTTCGACGACATGGCCGGAGCGGTCGGGTGCCAGTCCGCCGATGGTGAACGTGATCGGTCCTGCGCCAGCAACGAAAAAGATGCTGTTCATGATGTTGCCGGCGACAGTGTCGTCTGTTCCGCTGTAGGGCACATCGAAGGCGTTGTTCCATTCGGCCCCGGTGGGCGTAAAGGCGTCGTCATCGTTCTGTCCTCCCACTCCGGTCTGTTTGAACGTTAAGGCGGTAGCAGTCCCGGTAATATCCTTTACGTCAGTATACTCGGTACCCTGCGTGGTGTGCCCGGCACGGTTCCATACATCGTCGGCACCGTCATCATTGAAGTCGACGGTGGCGGCAAGGGCGTACGTCGCAGTAGCCAGGGTGGGGCCTGCCAGTGCGGTGCTTTTGTCGCCGAGGTTGAAGTTGAAGATACGGTCTGTCTCCGGCAACGGAATGTCGTCCCAGGTAACGAACTGGTGCGTTGCATAGCCCCCGGCCCCTGCGACGCCCTGGACGGTGAATTGATCGCCGGGTATGGCATCCACGACGTCGAAGAAGACCATGTCGAGGGTCTTGTTTGTAATGGTGGCCAAGCTGGCCGATGCGGTTGCCGCTCCTCCCACGAGCTGCGTCAGGCGGATCTCTGATGGCGCGAATTGGGCGCCGTCCAGCCCGTCCGTTGCAACGCCTACGCGGAATCTGCCGGTTGGAGGAAAATTGGTTACATTGAATACGAACATGTCATGAACGCTGCCGGGAGTTTGTGCGCCAGAGGTAGTCGTGCCCAGGAAGGTATCACCACCCAGGTCATTTGGGTGATCCACTACTGCGTATGCCGCATTTGGGTCAAGCTGGGGGTCCAAAGAGACGTGTTGCACATAGGTTGGGACGTCACCAAGAACCTGGATAACGAGTTTTCCCGCCGTGCCATAGATGTTGTCGCCATCGGCGTCGAGCGATTTCGCAGTTCCTGCCGTTCGCCATTGGGATATCTCGCTGTTGGAATCGTTGGTCACGGTTCCCACGTGGGTAATCGTTGCGGCGTTGAGTGACGAACAGAAGCCCAGCATCATCAAAACAGAAACAACTCTCATCATTGACCTCCTAGTGTTGTGAATATCCAAAGCTCTTGCTATGGATCCATCAATGTACTAATAATGCACTAACAGACTATTATAGGCAATGCGAGTGACTCGTAGACAAATACGCAAGACTCATCTATATAAGCCGAAGGGAAAACCTGCGAAGGCGTGCCCTCCTACGTTTCCGCGACGGGATCCGCGCTGCCGAACAAGCACTGTTGATCTCCGGCAGCCATCTGCCCGCCCGTTGGCCCTGCATGACGTAAGAAACGCCGGAATCGACACATTGCACGAGGACTACCTGGCCGGCACCGACCATGCCGGCGACCATCTGCTCTACATGGTGTTCGAAGGGGAGTGCTGGGGGATCAGCCAGGATTTCCAGCATTCCATCGGCGCGGGCGACGTCTTTATCGTGACCGCCGGTCACGGGGCGTGGATTCAGTTGACCGAAGGATCGTGCAAGGCCGTGTGGTTTCATTTGACCGACACCGCGGCCTGGCAGATGCTTAAGTCCGACCCGGTCACGGTTCACCGCGCATTGGATCCCGACGGTATGGCCTCCGTGATGGAACTGCTGCTGCGCGAGAAGGCGTCCGTTCAACCCGATCGCGAATTGGTGTTGACGCACTACTGCGCCATCCTGGCGGCCTGTCTCATGCGCGAGGTGGCAGATGTCGAATCACCTGCCGAACGCCATGCCCGCAATCGCCTCCACCGGCTCCGGGCGCTGTTGAATGACCATCTGGAGGAGGACTGGACCGTCGCGCGCATGGCGGCGCTATTGCACGTATCCGCCGGTCATCTGCACCTGCTCACGAAACGTCACGCCAACCTGACGCCCCAGGACATGCTGCGCGAGCTACGCATGGACCGCGCGCAGTCGCTCCTGCAAAGCACCCAGCTCACCCTCGACGACATCGCTGACCAGATCGGCTACCGCAGCCCCTACGCCTTCTCCGATGCCTTCCTCCGGCACACCGGCATGCGCCCGGGAGCGTACCGGGGATAGCCTGGCGCTTCACGTTCTCTTCGTCATGGTCGATCCAGTGGCGATTGAAAATTGAAAATGGAAAATCAGTAGCTTCCCATAAGGGGCAGGGGGCAACCACGGACGGGAACGGATGGGAACTCGTCGTCTGCAGGGGAATGGCAGAATCATTAACAGCAGAACTGGAGCGAAGCGGAAATAGGCCCCACGTACTCGTGGGGCAATGACCGCAGGGAGTGGCAATCATTTTGCTGTTAATGATTTTGCCGCAACAGCGGACGACGAGCAGCGGACGACCAGAAAATTGTGCTGTCAAATTCTCGAATGGAGGTCGGGCAACAGATGCCGAGATCGTTAGCAAATTCGAGTGTTTGTGGTCCGGTATCAGGGCTTATGGGATGCTAGCCTGATCTATTCATCTCGCTTCTGCGAAAAGTCCAGACACAATGAATTCAACCACGGATTACACTGATGGCACGGATTGCGCCCCGGCAATCCGGGGCGATTATCAGTGTTATCCGTGTGATCCGTGGTTCTCTTTACAAAGTGTTGATTCATCGCTGGTTGTAGACTCACTTGGACAGTTCGTGAATAATCCAGGCTAGTGATGGAAAAATTGAATATTATTGGCAATCAAGCCCTTTGAGCGCTTTACATGAGATTGAGGGTGGTGCTATATTAAGTGCGGAATTCAGTATTGGAGGAAGTACCATGGTGACTCTACCTGCACAGGATGTAAAGCGGAGGGGGATCGGGGTGGTTGATGAGCTGCTCGCGCAGGAGCCGGTCCATATCGTGAAGAACAATCGCCCGATGTATGTGGTGCTGCGCGAAGAGGACTACCAGGCGATGATGGAGGATCTGGCACTGGCGCGCGTCGAGGCCTCCGAGGGCGACGTGCGTGCGGGACGCATCCGGAAGGGAAGCGCTGCCGACTTGATGAAGGAACTGGACCGACCCGAATGAACACGTTGGTCTGGACAAACACGTTCTCGCGCACCGCGAGGAAGTTCTTGAAGAAGAATCCAGCCTTGAGAGCTGAGTTTGAGCGGGTTCTGAAGCAGCTGGAGGAAGATCCGAGTCATCCGAAGCTGCGCCTGCACCCGCTGAAAGGACAGCTGGCCGGCAAACATGCCGTATCGTTGACATACAGCCACCGGATTGTGATTATTCTGACGCTTGACAAGGGCGAGATCGTGCTTCTGGATGTTGGCACGCACGATCAGACGTATCGGCCCTAGTCCCCCAGATACCACGAAGGACCAGAGAAATGAACATCATCTACATCTACGCTGACGACTTGGGTCGCGGCATGCTCAGTTGTTATGGGCAGACCCACTTCCAGACACCTAACATCGATCGACTGGCCGCGGAGGGGACGCGCTTCAGTAACGCGTATGGCTGCGCGGTGTGTGCGCCGGCGCGGGCCAGTTTGTTGACCGGCTATCACGACTGCCATGCGGGCGCTTGGAGCTATACGGCCGCCGGGATCTACCGGGAGCTGTCAACGGGTGGGCGTAACTACGACGAGATCCGGGAGCTAATCAACAATACCAGTTTCAACGAACGCTCGGACGAGGTCTTCCTGCCTCACATTGCCAGGCAGGCGGGACTGGTAACAGGGCAGATCGGAAAACTGGAGTGGGGGTTTGCCACGACGCCGGAGCGTTTGGCGAAGCATGGCTGGGATTATCACTATGGCTACTACGACCACGCGCGTTGTCACGGCTTCTATCCGCCGTTTCTCTTTGAGAATGGGGAAATGGTGGAGATTCCCGGGAATGAACACGCCGATTGCGGGGTGGGGTACCACAATGAGACGCCGGAGAAACGACAGGAATTTCACAGCCGCGGCGGCATGGAGGTCTACTCGCAGGACCTGTTCAACGAGAAGATCGAGGCGTTCATCCGCGATCACAAAGACGAACCGTTTTTCCTCTACCATCCCTCACAACTTCCGCACGGCCCAATCGCCACGCCAGAGGTGCATCCCGGTGTGCGGGATGCCGAAGGGCTGACGCTGTACGAGAAGGAATACGCGTCGATGATCCTACGCCTCGACGATACCGTGGGCCTGATCTACGACACGCTCGAGGAACTCGGCATCCTTGACGACACCGTGATCATCTTCTCCGCCGACAACGGGCATGAGTCGAGCTACTACATGGAAGAGGGGCGCTGTTCGGGTACCGGTCGGACCCTCGACGGTCGATCGATCGATCATATCGATCTGAATTACACCAGCGAGGCGAGCGGTGATGTCTTTGACGGCAACGACGGCATGAGCGGCTGCAAGAGATTCACGCTCGAAGGCGGCGTGCGCATCCCGTTCATTGTCCGCGGTCCGGGCAACCCGACCCCCGGAGCAGTGAACGAGCATCTCCTGGCCAACTACGACACCATGGCCACCATGGCCGATCTGTTGGACGTGCCGTATCCGGAATGGAAGGACGGTTTATCCTTCCTGCCGACCCTTCGGGGAGGGGAGCAGGCGGAACCCGACTACGTGGTCTTCGCCGGCAACGTCGGTCCGGCGCTGGTCACACCCGACGGTTGGAAAGTGCGCTACCTGACCCCCGTGCGACGCTTCCAGCTCTTCTATCTGCCCGACGACTGCCAGGAAACGAACAACCTGGCGACGCAGAAGCCGGAGAAGCTGAAAGAGATGGCCACGCTGTTGCTCAAAGCGTGTGATGGCAACATGTATCACGGCACGTGGGAAAATCACAAATCCGTACGCGTCGACGAGCTGCTCGCAGGCCACGGCCCCGAAGAGGCCTTCCCTGGCCATCGCCGCTGGCAGGGATAACTCCTGCTCGACAGATGCACTTGACGAAATGACCATAATATGCTACATATGTACATAATCCGGTATAGATAGTGAGTAGGGGGATGTCATGCCTCAGGATGCGACGTTACATGTGAAGTTGGACAGCGAAACGGATGGCAAGCTGAAGAAGCTGGCCTATGAGCAAGGTAAGAGCAAGGGGCAGCTCGTGCGGGAGGCAATTTCGGCGTGTTACCAAACGTCGCTGGATGATCTTCCCCTTCGGCAGCGCCAGGCGGTCGCGGCCTACCAGGGCGGCTATATCAGCATTGGCAAGCTGGCGAGGGCGATGGGAATGCATGTGCTCGAGGTCCGTCAATGGCTAAGTGAGCACGATATGACTCCGCGGCAGGGCTTCAGCGAAGCGGACGTGGACAATGCGTAGACGCCCTGCGGCCTATTTCTTCGACACCGTAACGCTGAGCAACTTCGCGCTCGTGGGACGTTTTGGCCTGTTGATTGAGCGCTACGGGACGCGGTTGCAGGTTACGCCGGAAGTGCTGGACGAGGTGACCGAGGGTGTCATGGCGGGCTACGATGCACTGCATGAGATTGAGGATGCCGTGGCGGATGGTGTCGTCGGGCGAGCGGGCGTTCTCACAGCTCCCGCGGATCGGCAAGCGTACGCTGAGCTGCTGCGTATCCTGGGAGCGGGGGAAGCCTCTTGCATTGTCCATGCCGCCGCGCATGGCGGAGTGGTTGTTTCGGATGACCGCACGGCCCGTCTCTGCTGCGGTGAGCGCGGGATCGATGTGTCGGGTACACTCGGAATTCTCAAGGCCTGCAGCGTCGATGGCTCCATTACGCAGGACGAGGCCGATTCCATTCTCCAAGCCATGATCGACGCCGGCTACTACTCCCCGGTTCGGCGTATCAGCGATATATAGATTACGGGCCCGTCAGTCGCGGATCCGCACAACAAGAAGAGGGAACAACCATGAGCCGAACCATATTGTCTGTCATTCTCGCCTGCTTCATGTCGTTTACGGCGGTCTCCCAAGCGGCCGACTCCCGGCCGAATGTTGTCTGGATCACGGCCGAGGATATGAATGACTGGATGGGCTGTTACGGTGACGGGTCCGTGCCGACACCCGGCATCGACAAGCTGGCCGCCGATGGCATCCGGTTCGATCGCGCCTACATGACTGCCGGTGTGTGCTCGGCGTCCCGTTCCTCCATCGCGTTGGGCGCCATGCAGACGACCCTGGGCGTCCACAACCACCGCAGCTCACGCCGCAGGACGCCCGGCGAGGAGATCCATCTGCCGGAGGGCGTCAAGACGGTCTACGAGGTCATGCGCGAGGCGGGGTACTTCGTGACCAACGAGGGCATGAACAAGAACGACTTCAATTTCATCTGGAACGCCGCGGATCTCTACGACCTCGATCGCAAGGGCAAGGCGAAGGGCAAAGGTTCTGCCCGCAACCTCTGGCGACACCGCGCCAAGGGTCAGCCTTTCTTTGCCCAGGTGCAGCTCAAGGGCGGAAAGAACAGCGGCAGGTTCCGGGCTTCTGCCGCGAAGACGGATCCGGCAGCCGTTGAGGTTATGCCGTACTATCCCGATATCCCGATCATCCGGCAGGAGATCGCGCATCACTACAACTGTGTCCGCCAGACGGATGAAGAGGTCGACGATGTGATCAAGGCGCTCGCGGAAGACGGCGTGCTCGACAACACCGTTGTCTTCTTCTGGACCGACCACGGGATGCGGCTCTACCGGCACAAGCAGTGGGTGTACGACGGCGGCGTGCGTGTGCCCCTGGTGGTGGCCGGACCGGGACTCAAGCCTGGCACGGTGCGCGACGACCTGGTTAGCGGCATCGATATCAGCGTCTCGACGCTCGCCTTGGCCGGCGTCGATCGACCCGCCTGGATGGAGGGACGCAATCTCTTCGCGGACAGCTATACGCCGCGCGACTACGTGGTCTCGGCCCGCGACCGCTGTGACTACACCATCGAGCGCGTGCGCGCCGTCACGACGCCGCGCTACCAGTACATCCGCAACTTCCTGACCGACCGTCCCTTCATGCAGCCTCAGTACCGTGACGGTCGGCCCTACCTGGAAGATCCACGGCGGCTATTCAAAGAAGGGAAGCTGAACGCGGTACAGGCTGCGGTCTGGTCCGAGACACGCCTCCCCGAGGAGTTCTACGACCTTCAGAACGATCCCCACGAGATCCGCAACCTGGTTGATGATCCCACCCACGCCGCCGAGCTCAAACGCCACCGCGCCCTTCTCGCAGATTGGATCAAACACACCGACGACAAGGGGCAGTATCCAGAACCCGTCGCCAGCCTGCGCGGTGTCCTGAAACGCTGGAACAAGAAGTGCGTGAACCCGGAGTACGACCGTGCGCGAACTCATGAACAGAAGGAGTGATTCCATGGACCTGAATTATCATCCTGATATGACCTGGTGGCGCAATGCCCGCTTCGGCATGTTTATTCACTGGGGGCTGTACTCGATTCCGGGGGGACAATGGAAGAACGACCCGCTGAACACCGGTTCCGCAGAGTGGATCATGCGTCACATGCGGATCCCGGTGCGTGAGTATGAGAAGCTGGCCGCCGAGTTCAACCCGGTGGAGTTTGATGCCGACGGCATCGCCGGGCTGGCACGCGATGCGGGCATGAAGTACCTGGTGATTACGGCCAAACATCACGAGGGTTTCGCCATGTTCAAGTCGAACGCGTCGGCCTACAACGTGGTTGATGGCTCGCCTTTCGGGCGGGACATCATCGGCGAGCTGGCCGAAGCATGCGCGAAGAAAGATGTCCGTTTCGGCGTCTACTACTCCCAGGCGCTGGATTGGCATCATCCCGATGCCGCCGGTAATG
>JADHWE010000064.1 GCA_016783675.1 Kiritimatiellia bacterium | reverse complement strand
CCTGATAGAGACGGGCATGCCGGACGATCGGATCTACTTCGACACGTTGGCATAGGAGGCGGCCCGCGCGGAGAGCTCGCCCTACCTGATCGTGGGTAAGGTAGGGCGAGCTCTCCGAGCGAGCCGCCTCCTATGCAAACTTGTCGAAGTAGATCCGATCTTCCGGCATGCCCTTCTCTATCAGGACCTTCACGCATGCGTCGATCATGAGTGGACTGCCACACAGGTAGGCCTCCATCTCCGAAGCATCCGTCGTGTGCCGTCCCACGATCTCCGTGATCAGGCCGGTCTCCCCGTCCCATCTGTCTTCAGGGGCCGGCTCGGACAGACCCGGGATGAACTTGAAATCGGCCAACGCGTTCTCGAGGGCTTTCATATCGTCGACCAGGAAAAGGTCCCGCGCCGAGCGGGCCCCGAAGAAATAGCGCGCCTTGCGGGGACTGGCGGTACGCTCCATCTCGTGCAGGATCGACTTGATCGGCGCCATACCTGATCCGCCAGCGATGAAGATGATGTCCCGGTCGGTATCACGCAGGTGGAAGTCGCCGTAGGGACCGTTGATCGTAATCGGGGTCCCCTCTGCCAGGTGCTGATGAACGTACGTCGTGCAAATGCCATTCGGCACATAGCGAATCTCCAGCTCGACCTCGTTCGGTGCCGCCGGGCTCGACGCCATGGAGTAGGCGCGGTAGACCGGCTCGTCCGTCAGTTCGTAAGCCGGCACCTCAAACTGGATGAACTGGCCCGCCGTGAAATTGATCGCGCCCGGATCGACGAGGGTGAGGCGGACTTCTTTGATATCGTGTGTCAGATCGCGCAGCGCGGAGACCTCGGCCCGGTACTCTTTTACATTGAAGAGCGCTTCGGGCACCTCGATGCGTATGTCGGTCTTCACCTTGACCTGGCAGGAGAGGCGCACCTTGTCCGTCAGCTCCTCGGGTGAGAGCCAGGGCGTCTCGGTGGGCAACGGCTCGCCGGCGCCTTCCAGTACCTTGAGCTTGCAGAGTCCACAGGATCCACGCCCGCCACAGGCAGAGGGAATAAAGATCTCCTCATCCTTCAGCGTATTGAGCAGCGTGCGGCCGCCTTCAACGGCGAGCGACTTCTCGTCGTTGATCGTGATCGTTACGTCGCCGTAGTTGGCAATCGTCGCATCCGCAATCACCATCACCACCGCCAACAGCGAGGTGATCGCGCACATCACACCAACAGCTATGAAGAAGGCGGCTAGCATTAGTTGAGCGTCACCATCCCGTTGAACCCCATGAACGCCAGCGCCATGATGCCGGCGATGATGAGCGTGATGCCGGCACCTTCGAGTCCGACCGGCACCTTGGCGCGCACCATCTTCTCGCGGATACCCGCCATCGCCAGGATCGCCAGCATCCACCCGATGCCGCTGCCGAGTCCGTAGCCGAACGCCTCGGCCAGCGTATACTCACGGATTACCATGAAGAGGCTCACGCCCAGGATCGCGCAGTTCACCGTGATCAACGGCAGGAAGATACCCAGCGCGGCATAGAGCCGTTCGGAGATGCGTTCGATGATCATTTCCACGACCTGTACAAAGGCCGCGATCACCACGATGAAGACGATGAAACGCAGGTACGTCAGGTCGAGCGGCGCCAGGATGTACCGGTAGCACAGCCAGTTCAGCACGCTCGTGCAGGTCAGGACAAAGACCACCGCGGCACCCAGGCCCAGCGATGTCTTCACCTCGCGCGAGGCGCCCAGGAACGAACACATGCCCAGGTAGTTGGTGAGCAGGATGTTGTTCGTGAACACCGCCGCAAACAGCACGCCCAGCACAGCAGCCATTTCGCTCATGATGTCCCCTTCCCGTCGGCGTCGGGCTTGATGATCAGGCCCTTAACGATCCAGATGAAGAGTGCCATCATGAAGAAGGCACCGGGCGCCATGACCATGATGGCCCAGTTCTCCCACCATTCGCCCAGCAGCTGCACACCCCAGATGGAACCGGCCCCCAGCAGCTCGCGGAACACGGCGATCACGAGCAACACGTAGGAGTACCCCACCCCGGCGGACACCCCATCGACGAACGAGAGACCGGGCGGATTGCTCAGCGCAAAGGCTTCAGCCCGCCCCATGATGATGCAGTTGGTGATGATCAGCCCGACGTAAGGCCCGAGCTGGCGCCAGATGTCCGGGTAATAGGCCTTGAGCACAATGTCGACGATGATGACGTACGTGGCAATGATCAGCACCTCGACCATCATGCGTATACGCGACGGCATCCATTTTCTCAGCAGCGAGACGGTTAGGTTGGAGAGCGAAAGGGTAAAGATCAGCCCGAGGCACATGACGACCGTGTTCTTGACCGCGTTCGTCACCGCCAGTGTCGAGCAGATCCCCAGGACTTGCACAAACACCGGGTTGTCGCTCCCCAGGTTGCCGAGGATGACCTTCTTTGCTTTACCGGATACCAGTGGCATCGCTCTCCGTCCATGCCGACTCCACTAAAGCCGGCGCCTCTTCAATCAACCTGTTCAGAATATCCCGTACGGCGGTCGAGGTAATGGTCGCGCCCGTGATCGCATCCAGCTCCGCTCCGTTCGTCGATCCCGACTTCTCGCCCACGAGTGTCAGCCCGCCGCTCTTGCCCTTGATGTGATCGCGGTACCACGCCTCCATGATACGCGCGCCCAAACCCGGCGTTTCGTTCTGTGCCACGAAGGCTATCCCCGTGAAGCGCGACAATGACGGATCCAGGCCGATGACCGCCCTGATCGTGCCCCACAGTCCTGCGCCCTCGCGCATGAAGACCATGGCGCCGTGCGCGCCCTGCGCCGACTCACGGACCTCGTAGCATGCCGGGTTCTCACCGTCCGGCACTGGGGTGACACAAGAGCCATACCAAGCCAACACGGCTGCGCCATCAGCCGGGACGTCCAGTCCCGCCGCCGCCATGATGCCGCGCTTCTCGTAAAGCGTTTCGTTGCGGAGCACGCGCTCGCGGCTGCGCAGGTGCACGCCCGCCACCACGGAGATGCAGACGAAGGTCACCACGAACATGAAGCCCACGGTGAACAGTCGCATCTTCCATTTGGACGTGTTGCTGCTCATTTCTTCTTCGCCTGTATCGCCTTGATGGCGTGGTCCATGATCGGCGCAAACATGTTGGCCAGCAGAATGGCGAACATCGTGCCCTCAGGCCATGCCGAGAAGACCGTGATCAGTGAACTCATCATGCCGATGAACACGCCGTAGATCCAGCGTCCCTGCTGGGTTGTGGGGCCGGAAACCGGGTCGGTGGCATAAAAGAAAATGCCGAACAGAACGCTGCCGGCCAGTAAGGCGTGCAGCGGCCTGGCCACACCCGCAAAACCGGCCGCCCAGAGAATCGTCTGGGTGACCAGGTAGCCGCCCAGACACCCCACCACGATGCGGTGGTTGGCCGCCTTTTTCCATACAAGATAGAGCCCGCCCAAGAGCACCAGTATCGCGCTGGTACCGCCGATCACGCCGGACGTGTTGCCGAGCAGAAGGTGAAGCATTGGGACAGCTTCGCCCGTCTTGAGCATCATGCAGGGCGTCGCCTGCGTGACCGCATCCGCGGCGTACGCACCGGGGCCGCCGAGCGCCCCGTCCACCGGCTGGTACCATTCGCCGGTCATGTGGCGACCGAACGAGACATAGATGAAGGCGCGGCCGGTCAGGGCCGGATTGAAGATGTTCTTCCCGAACCCGCCGAAGACCATCTTCCCGAACACGATACCGAACACAATGCCCACCACGGCCATCCAGACGGGAAGCAGGGGCGGCAGGGAGAGGGCGAAGAGCGAGCCGGAGACGAAGACGGCAGCGGAGGCCGGCTGTTTCCAGCGCCGGGTAAAGGCATACTCCGCCGCGAACGCGGCGGCGTTGACCACGACCAGCAGGAGCAGAACACGCCAGCCGAAGAAGGTGATGGACGAGAGGGCGATGGGCAGAAGCGCCAGCAGCACCCGCGTCATCGGCAGCTGCTTGCGCACGTATTTGGCAAGGAATGCCATCGCCCCTCAAAGAGAAAGCCAGCTCTCGGGTTCGAACCGAGGACCTGCTGATTACAAATCAGCTGCTCTGCCAACTGAGCTAAGCTGGCGCTGAAACGGCCGAGGCCTAACCTTCAGCCGTAAAATCTTCTTTGCCTACGCCGCAATCCGGGCAGACCCAATCATCAGGAATGTCTTCGAAAGCCGTTCCCGGCGCGAGGCCACCATCCGGATCACCGAGCTCGGGATCATAGATGTAGCCACACGCATTACATACATACTTCATAACCAACTCCCATGGTTGTTTCTTTCGCGTTCAGAAGAGCCCATATGGTAGCCATTGCGCCACGAATCGCAATCCTTTTTAGCGTAACAGAGAAGCGCTGCCGGGATGGCCTGCCAACCGCCTCCCACTGGAGCAAAAAGACCTAGTGCCCTCACTCCGACAGCCGATCCAGGTCGCGCTGTACTTTGCGTGCCGCGCTATCGTCACCGTCGTTTTCGTGGGCACGCAGCAAGTATGACAGAAACAGTTGTTGGTTCTTCTCGGAACTGCCATACCGTTGCAGGCAGTCTCGAATAAATCGCTTCATGAAACGAGCCGCCTCGTGGGTCTGGTCGGTTCGGGCCGTTAGCGTTAGATAGCGACCGATCAGCGGCAAGAGCTTCTGGCCTTCACCGATCTGTTCCTCGAGGAGATCCTCCATTTCCTTCCGGGCCCCCTTCGTGTCGCCTCCATCCTCAAGCTGCACCACTTGTTGCCTTAGAATCTGTGCTGCGAGATCGTCCCGATCCTCGCCTACACGACGCGCTTGTCGGGCAAGCAGCTTCGCAGATTCATCTCCCCGTCCCAAGCGGCGGAGCACTTCGGCCTGACGTGTCCGCGCCCGCGTGGCAATGTCCGGGTACTTCGAGAAACGCTTGGCCTTCTCCTCCAGCACCCGAAGCAGCGCGTCGAGAGCGCCCTGCTTCTGATACGAGGCGATCTCGATCTCCCACGGTTCCTCGTAGCGCGGAGCCCGTGCACGGGCTGCTTGTGCACACTCCTGTGCTGCCTTGAAATCCCCATGCTCCAATAGGACTTCGGCGACCCGCACGTAGGCATGGGCCATCGCATAGTCGCGTGAGCGTAGCGCATACTCGCAGGTATAGGCCACGTCGTGGTCTGTCATTCGCCTGTTCGTGCGGGGATCCGTTGCGTAGCCCGTGGCGTACTTGTCATAGGTGTACCGCCCAACGTCCAGCGCCCAGTTTGTCTTACCTTTCAGGTACGCAAACCACGCGTGGCCACCACGACGTCCAGGGCCGCAGAAATAGATAGCCGGCAGTCCGTGAGCACGGGCCGTTAGCGTGGCATAGTACGCCTGATCGACACAGATGCCGCCCCGTTCTTCAATCGCTTCAAGCGTGTACGGCCCGTGTGGCCACACATATGTGCCGGAATCCAACCGCCCGCGGTCGTACCGAATCTCCGCGAACTTCCGCTCCCATGAACTGGTATTGCCGTGCACGTTGCGCGCGGCCCAGGACAACTCCGAGACAGGTACAGGTGTATCCACCACGAAACAGAGCGCGACGACGCTGAGTCGATCGAAGAGCGCTTTGCCTGAAGCGGATGAGTATGCCGCTCGGAAATGATCATACCGGTCCAGGATATCCGGCTCGTGAGGGATCCCCGCCGTCCCCATCTGACCGTGCATCATCGGTCGCGGCTGATCCCACACAACACCCATTGCCACGATCAGCCGGAAGAACCGGTCCCTTGCTCGCGGATCATGGGCATAGAGGGCCGAAACAATCCGCGCGAATTCTGCGGCGGCGTCTCCCTCCGCAAGGGCATCCGCTATAGTCGACAGCCGCTCGTCGTCCGACAGCAACCACGATACGACTTCCGGGGCAATGTCCAGTCCACACAAATGCCCAAGGCACGTGGCTGTGTTGGCTCCGCGTGCCAAAATCTGGATTTTTGTATTGAGCAAAACACTAGCCCGCCGACGGTACTCCTGTGCAATCCACCGCCCCAGCACCTCGCGCATTGCCTCTCCCTTGCCCTGCTGCAGTGCGGCTATCGCGATGCGGCGCGGTAAATCGGCCTTTTCAACAAGCCGTTCCGGGCCATTGAGCGACGCGATCAATCCAGGCAGATTTCCGCCGTCCGGCGGCGATGTCCTGTGCTTCCCGCCAACGAAGTCACGATCCGCCTTGCACAGACGATTAAGCGCAACGTGTACCAGTTTTCCGCGCGGGGTCTTAAGGATGACCTCTTTGCCTTCGGTCCTCACCCATTCCGCTTCAATCGATGTCCCGCCGGTAGACAGCCATGTCCGGGCCTCTTCCGCACACAGAACACCCCCCAGGCACACAGGCAACAGAAGAACAATCGCCAGTCTCAGCCCATTGAGCATCGGGTCAAACGAGAAAATGCCCAGACCGCCCCAGCCCACCGGGATGATCCAGAAGATATGCACCCAGGGGCGATTCCACAGGAAGTCCATCTCCAGCCAGAAAGCACTCATGATGAAAACTATGGACACGAACCCTCCGAACAGAGCCGCACCGAAGAACTTGGCGATGGCGCCGATGGCGCCGCTCAGAGGATCCTTGTGTTCGCTATGCATTCTCCGGGCCATATCTTCTCTCCAGTGCGAGGAATCGAAATCAGAACAATCAAGAACAGCGCAGCACCCACCACCCAAACAACTGCAGGACGTTTGGCTCGCTGGGGATATCGCTCCGGCCGATCATCAGATCGGCAGCCTGTTCCAGTGAGATGCTCCCATGGCTGGGCACATCAAGTTCTTGGGACAAATCCAATGAACCCTCATGCTTCTGCCTGTAGAGTTCCCTCACCGGAGCTTGTCGCAGGGAAAGTCCGCAGGCATGTTGCGCTCTCCTATCTAGTCTGCATCTCGCGTCCAGGCGTACTTTGGTCCGGAACTTCGCGCTCTCAGATTGTCGTACTGCACCTCCAGATTCGCACCTCTCTGCGGTGTCTCGATATCCATTTGCACCTTCGTGACCGGAGGTATTACACCATAAGCATGACGTACAGGAAATGCGTCCGAAACGCTATTCTTTGTCACCGCCGATGCTCTGGTTCGGCTTTCTGTCCTGCAACCTCTTAACAAGCTCTTGGTAGACCTTCTGGGTTATGTCCTCAATCTCCATCTTGCTGTAGAGAAGCGCGTCCGATTCATCCCCGTTCACCACAATCCCATGTTTCAGGCCCATACTCTCAATAAGGAGGACAAGTTCTCTTCGCATGGCATCCTGAACCCGCTTATCAACCTTGAACCTGGACGTCATCTTTGATGCCTGCTGTAAATGTTCCTTCCCGAAAACAATGTTTCCCTTATCGTCGGTCTTCATGAAGGAGGTCGGGTCAAACGTGCCCGCGTCTTCGCTGCTCTTCTTCAACTCCGCATATTGCGGCTTCGTGAAGACGAACTCCTTCAGGATGGGTTCGATTCTTCCGAATGCGACCGAGGCTATCTCCGCTGATTGCGCCGTTGCGGCAACCAGGACCAATAACGCTATCCATACTGATCTCATCATATCCTCCTTCTATCTCTGACCCATGGAAAGCCCTGTGCCCTTCCACCAGTCCACCATACAGCTCCGCCCCCTCGATTATCCATCGGGATTGCCTCTCGCGGCATCCTCAGTAGTCGCAGTCTATCCCGCACGCTGTCTGTCGGCAAACTTGTTTCCGGTTTCTCGGCTACGGGAATCTCCCGTAGTGCCTGCCGATAGAAGTGATTTGCCGCAAATTCGCAGAGCAAGCAGGATGCATCCGTGTGAGGCGGCGCGAGGGGTATTACTGCCGATCAAGGGGAGGAACCATGACGCCACTATCGGTATTCAAGCAACATTTTGAACCTGACGAGCAAGCCCTTCCGGCTACCACGGCCCCACTTGTCCACGGAAGAGCGGTTTCGTAACCCTCTTGCTCTGATCAAGCCATCCTTCCAGACGAGCACACCGGTTAGTGATCCACCGCATCAACCAGTCCGCCACGGGTTCCTCCGGCCAGGTCGGGGAGTCGATGTCCATTCCCTTCGTCATATGGTCCAAGCATCCCAGTTCTTCCTCAATTGCAGCTTCACGCATGCGCTGTGCTGCATCCGAGGGGAGATCGAAGTATTCCCGGTAGCCGCTGATGAAAGCGTCCACATAGCTGTCGTCGGTTCCGAGGATACTGCAGTAGACGGTGCCGATTTCGCCCAGTGAATCGGCGAACGGGAACTCTTCAAAGTCAATGCAGCCTGACAGCACAGGCCTGTATCCCGTCCGTCGAATGAAGAAGTGGTCCGGCCACGCGTCATGGCACAAGCCTATCCCTGCGAACGGCCGCCATTCCTTCGTCATACATTGCGCCAAGTGCGTCTCGACATGGCGTGCGACGCTTGTGCAGTCCAAACCCAGTGCCGAAACGACCTTGAATATCCGGGAAGCAGAATCTGCGACGCCCTTCACGTTCGTCCTATACGACTGGGTATCGGTCTTTACCTCATACCCTCTGCGATGATCGAGAGACACCTCTCTCGTGCGAGCACGAAACGCGTCTATGTCTATTGTGTGATAATGCCCCATGCCTACGCCAAGCGCCCTTGCTATATCGAGTCGTTCCATGTGACTGGACTTGACCCATAGCCTGTCCAGCCGCTCTCCCGAGCAGCGTTCAGCAATGATGTAGGGCATGCCCAGGTCGCTGTCTTCTTCCTCAATGGCGATGAGTCGCGGCGATGGAAACTCGTCGAAGCCTTCCATGATCCGCAACCCCTCGTGGATCTCGGTAAAGATATTCCTGTGACAATGGAACGAGAGTACTGCCGTCGTGTCGAGATAGTACACGACCGCATCATTGCCGTCCGGCTCGGGAGTGATTCGCATTGGCTTTGGCAAGCCGTGCCGCTTGCAGACCTGCTCGATCTTCGCCACCGAGAGCTTCTCACGAACGTCATCGTTCAGTCTTCCTACCGGACCGAGAGAGGAGGCTGCCTTCACTTCTCTCCGCGGGGACGCAACATGGCCTGTCTCGATCTGCACGAGATGCTTGTTCTCTCCATCCCATCGCCACTGATCCTCCGGTCCTTGTAGATGAACGCCACCAAGCCAGCGGTCGATGCCGTTGGCCGCGACGAGGTCCGCATTGCCCGCAAGAAGATCCGCTCCGAACTTGGTCAGACCCACCTTCCATTTCTTTAGGTCGCTACCGGTCAACGGCTTGGAGTCCACTTTTGACACCGCTGAGAGCGTCTGTGGCCCATCAACCGAGAGGGCAGGAGTCGAGCCTGAGGCAAGAGAGTCTATCTCCTCCCATACCATCGTATCCCCCATGTATGGACGCGCCTCGGCGTTGGATACGTGCGAGAAGATCGGTCCAAGTTGCGTTGCTCCTGAAGCTGCCGCTTCCAGTATTTCATTCTGCAACCTGGAGAGGCCGTTACGGGTGGACGGATACTCTTCAAGGAACCGAATCAAGGCGTCGCTCAGGTAAGGAAGCGAAGAGCAATCCCCTGCGATAACAGCTTCGATATCTCTTGGATTGCCGGACCTGAATGCTCGCCAGGCTCTTTGTGCCAGCGCGATCTCATGAGGCGTTACCTCATGTCGAGTATCAAGCAGTGACGCCATCTGTGTCGGACTGAGTTGCCCTAAGCCCAAGAAGCGCTCAAAGCCCGGAAACTCATCACCTACACAAATGAGTGACAGCTTGGTATCCGATGACAGCACCCGCGAGAGATAGTCTATCTGGTGGATCAAGTGCGTCTGGTCAAATAGGCAGGCATCAAACCACAGAACCACCTCCTTGTAGCCAGTTGATGCATCCAGCCTTAGATACTTCTCGCGAGCACGCCGCTTCACTTCTTCATGAGAAGCGCTCTTCAGAAAGAACGTCGCTAGTACCTCTTCACGAATCAGGCGGAACTCCTCGTCGCTCACATCGCCAGGCGTCGGTCCTTGTATGTAGATTTCATGCCAGACCAATACATCTCCCGGGACCGTGCTATCTCGAAGCGACCCCCCGCAACTGTCACCACAGAGGATGTGGCGGATGTCAGCGTCTCCGGCCTTCCCAAGTACAGTCTTCTTGAGCTCCGTCCAGTTCTTGAATCCGTAATCCTGTGCGAGAGCGTGCTGGCACTCCTGCAGTCCAACAGACAAGTCAGGATCCTCTTGTCTGCGGGATTTGAGCAGAGCCTTGGCCTGCTTTTTGAGTGCTTCGAGAGACGCGTGTTCAGGCAGTGAACGAGGCATGATGCCTTCCTTTCTTCCCGTCTCAACGGGCTTGCCCGGGGTCTGCAAGCACAGGCAGAAAAGAAGGTTTATGTAACCGTTCTTTCGAAGGTGGCCTTAACCCTTCCCGCAGACCAGGTGGCGTCCTTCAAACACCGAGGCCACTCTATACCGCCGTGTTGATGCGGTCAAAGGGAAAAGAGAGGGGAACGGGACAGGGGTAACACATCGTCACCCCTCGCCCAGGAATACTCCGATCACACTGGACAGAGCCGCTTCCGAGCCGTAGCCTCTCCGTGTAGACGGCGGGTGTCCGGTTATCCAAACTATATCCGTGGATAACGGAATCCTGTTAATAATAAGTTGTGAGGATGAAAGAATGAATGGAAGCGATCAGCAGAGCGAACTGCTGAAAGAGATACTCTCAGCTCAGAAGGAGCAACTCCAGTTCCTCAAGAATCGTGAACGTGCTTACTGGAAGCTCTCCATCTGGATCACTGTCGCGGTGCTTGTCGTCACCGTGGCAATTGTCCTTGCGATACCGTTTTTGGAGAAGCTGTAGCAGAGGGAACGAAGGGGACTCACAACAGTAAGTCAACACGTATTCCAGAATGGCCGCGGACGGCCATTTTAAAAACGGTCGAAAGAGAAACGAGAGGGACAATGACAGCTAGCCGAATTCCCCTCACCATAGTCGCATGTCTCGCTGTGGGATGCGCCAGACCCATGCCGTCCCATGTTGATGTAGTAATCGATAGTCGTGAAGAGTGCGTTGTGGACGGCATACGCTGCAGCAGTGATTCGCTGGCAGACACACTGAAAGGAAGGCGTCAACGTTCTGGTGGGCAATGTTCAATCTGCATTCGCTGCAATCCAGACGTTGATTTCAAAACACTCAGTGGGGTAATGAATCAGGCAACCGCAGTCGGAATATGGGATATCTCGCTTCAGGTCGAGGGTCACTCAGAGCCAGTTGATTGTTCGCGTCCGGCGGTGGACGAGTTCCAGGAAGTCTACGAGCTTCAGGATGTTCACGAGGATACACCACAGGACATGGTACATATCACAGTGTCAGCGAAGATACTCTCGGTCAATGGATCCGGATGTGCTTTGTCAGAATTGAACGGCAAACTGAAGGGCAAGACAGGCACAGCAGTTGTGATGGCCCGTGCCGACGCCAGCGCCGGCCAAATCCACGAGATACTTAGCACCTGCAAATCCCGCTCTCTCCAGGCTTGCCTATTCGGGCGCGATTGATCGAAGTGTCGAATCGGGTGGCCGCTGACTGACCCACAGGGTCAACTCCGACTCAAGAAATGAAATCGAGATACCATATACGTGAGGGCACGCCCCTTGATATTGCAGTTTCATGTTCTCTGTCATCCGTGGGGGGGCGCTCGCTGTGCTCGCTAGAAGCATTTCATATTGTAGGGCGCCCGGTAGTAGACGCTACGCGTCACTACGGGACTGCCATGCAGTAGAGCCTCGCGGATCCCTTTTTGCTTCTGTCGGAGTTGGCGAAGCGGGAATCTTTGGCGAAGCCATGCAGTAGACCGAGCTTGCAAGACTCTACTGCATCGCGCGCCCACGGGGAGTCAGTTGGAACTATCTGGCCGATTTCCTCAGGAAACTCTATGACCTGAAGCCCGTCTTGAGGGTGGCATAATTGGCCGCTTTCTTACGCCCGATTCTTGGTCTGGCTGTTCATGACTCAAACGAAGCGAACGGCGTGCTGAGGAACAGCCCGTAAGACAGGCCTCCCAGCGCGATCCCCCCCCTCCACTCGCCCTGCCATTGTAGGTACTGCTCCTTGATTCTTCTGGGCAGCTGATACGCGGGCGCTGGTGTCGGGTCAGTGATCGACGCTGTACACGGTGCTCTTTCCTGTTCCCGATCGCTGGAGGATGCCACGCTCGATCAGAGTCTTGATTACCCGAAGCGCAGTGTCATTACTAACCGCCAAGTGCTGCGCAACATCGGAGGTAGAGGCGAGCCCGCGGACCTTGATGTAGTGATACACCTGGTTCTCTCGCGAGGTCAGTTGTGTGTCACCATTCGACTCGACACGGGGGTAGAAGCGGATCACAAAGAAGTTGGTTGCGCTGACCTCGTAAGGCGGGTTGCCGTTACCGGCCAGAACCTTTGCCATTCTCCCAAAACCACTGCCAATCTGTTCCACGTAGCCAGCCCTGAAGAGCAGGTCTGCAATGGTCCTGTTCCGGCGCACGCTGCGTTTTCCGAGGTCCGCAAGCGCAAGCCCCTGATACAAGCCACCCGGATTCTCGATTTCGAGCCGATCGCTGAACATGTGGAGATACGTGCGCGATGCATCATAGCTGTAGTCGCGGTGCATGACGGCATTGATGACGGCTTCACGTATTGCAACAAGGGGGTAGTCATAGACCTCCCGGTGGCGTGCCTCGCCACTGATTCCGTAATGCATACGCACGTTGCGTTTTGCGAATGTCAGAGCCCCCTCAATCATCTCGAAAGGATTGCCGCGAATGTCCTGGCGGTCGACGATATCAAAGCGGTCGGTGCCCTTGTAGCAGACACAGGTCACATGGCTTTCCTTTAGAAAATGCTGCGGATCACGGGCGAAGAAGAGCACGCCGGCCTGTCGTAGCTGAACCCCTTCCGCCGCAGTCCAGGCACACTCCAGACTCTCAAGAATCTCTTCCGGGCTCGCTCTATGCGTGATAGTGGCCAGATCGAGGAACTGCGCGAAACGCTTTGAATCGAAATCCGACTCGAAGACGAAGTCTCCGTTGATCTGTTCGTCGAAACGGTGTCGACCTTCACTGAGAACCAGGCGCACGATTTCATCGCGGGACAACTTTTGCGCGTTGGGACCTACCCGGAGGAAGAAGCCGCCTTTGCAGCGGTAGGGCTTATCAACGCCTTCCGCCACGTTGACTTCCAGAACACCTTGTGCATGTCGACGCAATTCCGCGACAACAGGCGGGTCACAGTTCCGGGCGATATCCTGAATCTGACTCACGAACCGGTTGGACAGATCGATCGGCTTGATGTTCCCGCTATCGTCGACCCCGACGAGCACGGTTCCGCCACCTGCGTTGGCAAAGGCTACAAGCTCCCTGTCCAGATTGCTCACCCCGACTTTGAACTCAATCGTCTGCCCTTCACCCTCGGCAAGCGTAAGATCAAGGTCCC
>JADHWE010000013.1 GCA_016783675.1 Kiritimatiellia bacterium | reverse complement strand
AATCGCGACAGCATGCCGGATGATCTCTCGTCTCAGCTCTCCCTGATTGATGAATACCTCGAAGGTGCCGGCATCTCGCGGATCTGTGTCGAAGGTCAGGAAGCCGATGACGTCCTAGCCGCTATTGCCGTGCAGGCGAAGGACCGGGTCGACGAGGTCCTGATCGCCACCAGCGATAAGGATTTGCTCCAGGCGGTGGACGAGGATGTAAAGGTGGTCCCGATGTCCGGCAAAGGCCCGGCGCTCGATCCGGCAGGCGTACTCGAAAAGACGGGAGTCCGACCGGACCAGATTGTGCCGTGGCTGGCCATGATCGGTGACAGCAGCGACAACATATCCGGCGTACCCGGTGTGGGCAAGAAGACCGCGACGACACTCCTGCAGACGTACGGCTCGCTGGATGAGCTGCACGAGCATCTGGATGACCTGTCGGGACGGAAGGTGGGGCAGTCCCTGGCCGAGCATTGGGATCGCGTAGAGCGCAATGTCAAGATGGTGAAACTCAATCTCGATATTGCCTGTGTGGATGACCTCGAAGCACTGACGGTCAGGTCCCCGGATGTGCCGTCTCTCCTCGATCTCTATGACCGCCTGGGATTCGATCAGTTTGCCCGGAACCTTCGGGAGCCGGAACTGTTCGGATGAAGAAGGTTTCAGGCTTCAGTCTGGCCGCTGAGCGAAGCTCAGTGTTTTCGAGGAATCGAATATCCAATATCCAACACTCAAATCCAATGTCCAAGGACGGGACGCAATTCCCTTGGAAATTGGAGATTGCTGGCTGTTGGATATTCAATCCAATGGGTTCTGAAATACCGGGCAAAGTCCTGCCAATATAGCGGTTGACGGACACTGATCGACTGTGCTTAACTCTTTCTCACCTGCCACCCGCAGGTGCTTTCCATGTTTCTGTGACCATCCCGCTGTTCGTGATAGGTCACGCGAGTATTCAGACTATCCCATTTGACCATGAAGATTGCGCTTACCGGCGGCATTGCGTGCGGCAAGAGCATGGCGGCTTCGTACATGCTCGGCCACGGTGTTGAGGTGTGCGAGGCCGATGAGCTGGCCCGCGACGCGTTGGCTGAAGGCACGCAGGTATACGAAGCCGTGGTGGAACGGTTCGGCCGGGAGCTTGTGACAGAATCGGGGGCGATCGACCGCCAGGCCTTGGCCGCGCGTGTGTTCCGCTCCAAAGAGGACCGCATGGCGTTGAATGCGCTCGTGCACCCGGGTGTCGAGGCGGCATGGAAAGCCTGGTTGGAAGATAGGCAGGGGGCTATGGCGGTGGTCGTGGTTCCGCTGCTGTTTGAGACGGGCTACGCTGACGGCTGGGATGCCGTAATCTGCGTGTGCGCATTGCACGCGACACGCATCGCTCGCCTGCGGGAACGGGGATTGACGGAAGCAGAGGCCGAGGCGCGGATCAGCGCGCAGTGGCCTGAGAGTGAGAAGGCAGCACGGGCCGATTATGTGCTGTGGAACGATGGTGCCGCGGAATGCCTGGAGGCCCAGGTGGCGCGGGTGTTGGATAGCATCAAGAGGGGACAGTAATGGTTCAGAGAAAAAGCAACTCATCGCGCCGCCAGGGTCGTGGTCGCGGCCGCCGCCCAGTCAACGGCAACGTCGCTGTCGATGGTGAGCCGCGGTTTACGCGGCCAGTCCGTGATAAGGACCAGGAACAGGGCAACGGGGGCGAGAAAGGCGGTCGGGGCGACGAGAAGCAGGCGCCGCACCGCAAGGATGGCCCCATGCTCAGCCTGTTCGAGCTCCAGGAAAAGTCCGTTCCAGAGCTATGCGAAGTCGCAGACAAGCAGGGCCTCGTGGACTTGGGCGCACTGCAGAAACATGAACTGATTTTCGAGATTCTCAATGAGCACGCGCTGCAGGGCGGATGCATGAACAGCCGCGGCGTATTGGAGATCCTTCCCGACGGCTTTGGCTTCCTTCGCTCGGAGCACAGCAATTACCAGCCCTGCCCGGAAGACATCTACGTGTCGCCTTCCCAGATCCGCCGCTTCGCATTGCGCACGGGTGATCTCGTGGCCGGGGAAATCCGGGAACCGAAAGAGAAGGAACGTTTCTTCGCGCTGCTGCGCGTGAACGAAATTAACGGCCAGCCAACCGACGGAACCCGTCGTATGGTTCCGTTTGAGAACCTGACACCGATCTTCCCGGACCAGCGTATCGACCTCGAGAACGGACAGGACGAGGTGTCCATGCGGGTTATGGACCTGTTCACGCCGGTAGGCATGGGGCAGCGCGCTGTCATCGTGGCTCCGCCCCGGACCGGCAAGACTGTGCTGCTGCAGAAGATCGCCAACAGCATTTCGGCGAATCACCCGGACACGCACCTGATCATTCTGCTGATCGACGAACGGCCCGAGGAAGTGACCGATATGCAGCGCAATACCAAGGCGCATGTCATCAGCTCGACGTTCGATGAAACTCCCGAACGCCACGTGCAGGTGGCCGAGCTCGTCATCGAGATGTCCAAGCGCATGGTTGAATGCGGGCGGGATGTCGTGATCCTGCTCGACAGCATCACCCGGCTGGCGCGGGCCTACAACACCCTCCAGCCTCACAGTGGTAAGATCCTCTCGGGTGGTGTGGACGCCAATGCACTGCACAAGCCCCGGCGTTTCTTTGCCGCGGCACGTAACATCGAGGACGGCGGCAGTCTCACGATCATCGCAACGGCGCTGGTCGAAACCGGCAGCCGCATGGATGATGTCATTTTCGAGGAGTTCAAAGGCACCGGCAATCTCGAGCTCTGCCTGGACCGCTCCCTCGTTGAGAAGCGGGTGTTCCCTGCCATCAACGTGGAGAAGTCGGGCACACGCAAAGAGGAACTCCTGTTGCATCCGGACGAGCTGGGACGCATCTGGACGCTACGACGGGCCATCAACGGTGTGCCCGCCGTGGAGGCCATGGAGATGATCGTGAAGCGCCTGAAGAAAACCAAGAGCAATGCCGAGTTCCTGATGACAATGAAGGAATAGCCGCTTCGGCCAGGGGGGAGGCCACTTGGCTGGACCGGTTCGGAATACCGAACCGCTAAGGCCTGCGTGACCTCCCCCCTGGTCTCCGCTTGGGGTATGAATGGAGGAGAGGCCTGAGTGACCTTTTCTCGGGCCTTTGCAGGGGCAGAATTTGAGGAGCTGGAGTTGGGAAGAGGGAAGTGAGGAGTGGTTAAGGGACTATGAACGTTAAGATCGAAGATGCCGGCCCGTGCCGGAAGTTGATGCATATCGCAACCACGAGCGACGAAGTGCGCGAGGACTACGATGAACTGTTGGGCTGGTTCCGCAAAGGCGGGCGCGTGCCCGGCTTTCGCAAAGGCAAAGCGCCGACGAAGGTTATTGAAGCACAGTACAATAGAGACCTTACGGAGTCTGCCAAGGAGCGTCTTGTGCCGCGGTTCTACCGTGCCGCGCTCGAAGAACAGGGTGTTACCCCGGTCGCCATTGTGGGCGTGCAGAACGTGGAGTTTTCCAAGGAGTCCGGCTTGGCCTTCGACGTCATGATCGACGTGCCGCCTGACTTCAAGCTGCCCAAGTACGCCAAGATCTCGCTAAAGCGCAAACCGGTGGACGTGTCGGACGAAGATGTGCAGAAGGCGTTTGACTCCGTGCTGGAGCAACAGTCCCGGTTCGAGGATGACGACGACGGCACCCTTGAGGACGGGAATCTGGTGAAGTTGGACTACAGCGGCGTGTGCGACGGACAGCCTGTCAAGGAGTTGGCCCCGGACGCGCCGGAGCTGGACGATGGTAATGATTTCTGGGCCATGTTGGGGCAGCGCGAGTTTCTTCCCGGAGTGGATGCCTCTCTGCGCGGGGCCAGTGTGGGCGACGAGGTGAAGGCGGAAATCACCTTCCCCGAGGATTTCGCCACCGAGGCACTGCGTGGCAAGACCGCCGCCTACACGTTGAAGATCAAGGCACGCCGGGCGCGCAAGCTCCCGGAAGTGAACGAAGAGTTCCTGAAGCCATTCGAAGTGGATAGCGAGGACGCCCTGCGGCAACGCATCCGCGAGGATATCCAGAAGAACCATGAACAGCAGGAAGACGGGCGCCTCAAGGGAGAGATTGGCGAGTACCTGGTCAAGAAGTCGAAGTTCGACCTTCCGCAGTCGGTGGTTCAACAGGAGATGGAGATGATGGTGCGCAGCATGGTGGAGCGCATCGCCATGCAGGGGGCGTCACGCGAGCAAATCGAGCAGCAGCAGGCGCAGATTGTCGAGTCCGCTACTGAGGCATCGAAGGAGCGTGTCCAACTCTCGTACATCCTGAGCCGCATTGCGGAAGAGGAATCGATCTCGGTTTCTGACGAGGAGCTGGACCAGCGCCTCGAAGCCATGGCCGTGAGCTATGGCATGACGGCCGACAAGCTCAAGAGCGAACTGGAGAAACGCAACGCGCTGGAACGCATGCAAAGCGACATCCGCGATGAGAAGACGCTGGACTTTCTCCTGGAGAACGCCAAGGTTAAGTAGTCCTGAATGCGGAATGCGGAATGCGGAATGCGGAATGCGGAATGCGGAATGCGGAATAGAGTGGGGGAAGATCTATGACAGTGAATAACCAGGCATTGGTGCCTATTGTGGTGGAGCAGACGGGGCGCGGTGAACGGGCCTACGATATCTTCTCCCGCTTGCTTAAGGACCGGATACTCTTCATTGGGTCGGGCATCAACGACGACATCAGCAACCTGATCATCGCGCAGTTGCTTTTCCTGCAGGCTGAGGACGCGAAGAAGGATATCAGCATCTACATCAACTCGCCGGGCGGCTCCGTCACGGCAGGATTGGCGATCTACGATACGATCCAGTTTCTCAAGTGCGATGTGGCAACATACTGCGTCGGGCAGGCCGCGAGCATGGGTGCAGTGCTGCTGGCCGCGGGTACGGCAGGCAAGCGCTTTGCGCTGCCCAATGCCCGTATCATGATTCACCAGCCCTGGGGAGGTGTCCAGGGACAGGCCTCGGATATCAGTATCCAGGCCAAGGAGATCCTCCGGCTGCGTGAGCGGATCAACGAGATTCTGGCTCACCATACCGGCAAAGATCTCGATGCGATCACCTCCGACACGGATCGCGATTTCTTCATGTCCGCCGCCGATGCCAAGGATTACGGACTAGTGGATGAAGTCGTCACCAACGGCAAGAAGGGGGCCTGATTGTGGAGACCTCCTCCTCCGGTCCTGTAACATGCAGCTTCTGCGGCAAGCGCCGCGAGACCGTCAACGGTCTCGTGACCGGCCCGGGCGTCAATATCTGCGATGCGTGTGTGGAGCTCTGTAACACGCTGCTGGAGAAGGGGCGCGAACCGGTCGAGGAGCAGAAAGACACACGCCCCGGTCTCGTGGTTCCCAAGCCACACGAGATCAAGGCCTACCTTGACGACTACGTGATCGGTCATGACCACACGAAGAAGGTGCTTTCGGTCGCCGTTCACAACCACTACAAGCGCCTCAAGCAGGAATCCCACTTTGCCGAAGATCATCCCTTCTCGGACGTGGAGATTGAGAAGAGCAACATCATGCTGATGGGGCCCACGGGGTCCGGCAAAACCCTCATGGCGCGGAGCCTTGCCAAGATGCTGGACGTACCGTTCTCGATCGTGGACGCAACGACGCTGACCGAGGCGGGCTACGTGGGCGAAGATGTCGAAAACATCCTGCTGAGCCTGATTCAAAGCGCCGACGGCGACGTGGCACGGGCCGAGACCGGCATTATCTATGTCGATGAGATCGACAAGATCGGCCGCAAAACGGAGAATGTTTCGATTACGCGCGATGTGTCCGGTGAGGGCGTGCAGCAGGCCCTGCTCAAGATTCTGGAAGGCACCATGGCGCGCGTACCGCCCGGAGGCGGGCGCAAGCATCCGCAGCAGGAATACATCAAGATCAACACGGAGCACATCCTGTTCATCTGCGGCGGAGCTTTTGTGGG
Organism: Kiritimatiellia bacterium; assembly: GCA_016783675.1. GTDB lineage: Bacteria > Verrucomicrobiota > Kiritimatiellia > UBA8416 > JABMPJ01 > JABMPJ01. The sequence continues at coordinate 36,928 of JADHWE010000013.1, read as the reverse complement.
ACTGGACGGGATCATAGATCGTCGCAGGGGATCTCAGCAGATCGGGTTCATCGAACCCGAATCCCATTCGGCTACCGGCACGGATGATGGCGGCGTGGAGCCGGAAGACTTGGTCAAGTACGGCCTGATTCCCGAACTCATCGGCCGGTTGCCTATTGTGACCACGTTGGCCGAACTGACCGAAGATCAGCTGCTTGACATCCTGGTCAAGCCGCGCAACTGCATGGTTCGCCAGTACCAGAAGCTGCTGGCCATGGAAGACATTGACCTGAGCTTTACCGATAGCGCCCTGCGGGAGATGGCCCGCCTCTCGGCCGATCGCGGAACGGGAGCCCGCGGGCTGCGTGCCATCATCGAGAGCCTTATGCTGGACGTGATGTTCGAGGCGCCTCGCCACTCGGCCACGAAAGCCCTGCGTGTGACCAAGCGCATGGTGACGGGCCAGGTCCAGTTTCCCGAACCGGCCACCAGCATGAAACGCATTGCCTAGCTACCGACCTGCTCCTTCAGCCAGGCCAGCAATGTGTCGCGGTCGGGAAACCGGTCTTCCAGTTGCGCCTCGTAGGCCAGCCGCAACCAGTGCCCTACCTGGGGGCCTTCCTGAATGCCCATCTGCAGAACGTCGGCTCCCGTAATCCATGCCGACGGCAGGACCGGTTCATTGGCCATCTCGTCCTGGAAAGCCACCAGGCGGCCGTAGTTGTCGAGGTCACCATGACTCCCCACGCAATCGAGCCGGTGCAATTCCAGTTCCACAGGGAAGGTGGGCGCCCCCACCATGCGCCGGAGCGTCGACCGGCGCATGTGCGGCACATCCATCGTGCGCATATGCCCACGGACGCATGCGGTGATGAAATCGATGTCATCGTTGGGAAACCGGAGTCGGCGTAGAATCTCGACAGTCATGTCCCCGCCTACCGACGCATGGTTGTTGAAACGGATGCGGTCGGTGTCGGTGGTGATGGTGGGAGGCTTTCCGACATCGTGGAGCAGCACCGACCATGCTAGCTGGGGGGACGGCGACTCCATCTCGTTCAGCATGAGAACCGTATGCTCCAGGACATCACCTTCCGGGTGAAACTGGGGGGGCTGCGGCGTGCCTCGCATCGCGCTGATCTCAGGCAGAAGAGGATCCAGAAGGCCCACCTCATCAAGCAACATGAGCGCGTCGCCGGCACGCGGCGACTCGGTAAGCATGCGGGTTAGTTCGTCGCGAATCCGTTCGGCGGCCATGTCGGTGACGCATGTGGCCTGTTCTCGGATGGCGTCGGCCGTGGCCGCATCGAGCTGGAATGCGAGCACCGACGTGAAGCGCACGGCGCGCAACATGCGCAGGTGATCTTCCTTGAACCGGGTCTCCGGATCGCCAACACAGCGTACAGTCTGATCGCCCAAGTCGCGCTGGCCGTTAACGAAGTCGATGACCTGGTCTTCGTGGCGGATATCCATGAAGAGTGCATTGATCGTGAAGTCCCTGCGCAGGGCGTCGGTCTCAGGATCGCTGAAGGTGACGCTGTCGGGGTGGCGTCCGTCGTGATAGCCGTGGTCGGCCCGGAACGTGGCAACCTCCACCTCTTCTGAATCGAGCCGGACCCGCACCACTCCGAAACACTTACCCGTTGTGATGGACCCGGGAAAAAGCGCTTCAACCACGTCGGGCAGGGCCTCCGTGGCAACGTCGTAGTCGACCGGTGTGCGGCCGAGGAGCATGTCGCGCACGCACCCCCCGGCGAGATAGGCGGTGTAGCCTTCCGAGGTGAGCCGTTCAATGACTGCGATGGCAGCGCGGTGGGCGCGCGCCGGGTCGGAAGAGTCTGGAGAAGCGTTACCCATGGTTGTTTCTACTCGCGATCCGCGGCCAACGATCCCGCGCCGCCCAGGAATGCGTGTACCAGTGCCTGCATACGCGGCGTTGCGGAACGTGTGACGGCAATCACGTCATCATGCGAGAGTGCCTCGCCGCCGGTCGCCGCCGCCCGGTTTGTGATGCAGGAGAGTCCCGCTACTTTGAGCCCCAGTGCGCCCGCGACGATGGCTTCAGGTACGGTGGACATGCCGACAGCATCGGCCCCCAGCGAGGCGTAGGCGCGTACTTCGGCAGGCGTCTCGTAGGACGGCCCGCTTACGGCAAGGTAGACGCCGTGCTTCAAGGGGATGGAAAGCTCCGCTGCGGTTGTGTCGAGCTGCGCCCGGAGCTCTGGTGTGTAGAGTCGGGTGAGGTCCGGAAACCGCGGGCCCAGCTCCTGCCGGTGAGGACCTTGCAGGGGATTGACGCCCATGGCGTTGATATGGTCATCAATAACCATCAGGTCACCGGGCTGAAGGTCCGCCCGAATGCCGCCGCCGGCGTTCGTGACCAGCAGCATATCTACGCCCAGCGCATGAGCGAGAAAAGCGGGGAATACGACGGGGTCCCACGAGGTGCACCCGTACCAGTGACGGCGTCCCTGGAAGACGAGGCACAGGCCGCTGCCGGTATCGGCAATATGAAGGGCCCCGACGTGACCCTTGACCGCTGCCGCACCGAGAACGGGAATCTCGTCATACGGCACGGTCTGCAGAATCGTCCAGTCATCGATCGCGGTGCCCCACCCGGAACCGAGAATGGCTGCGGTCGACGGAGACGGAGTGCCCAGTCGTTCGCATAGTTCGGCGGTGTTTTTGAGGAGTGTGTCGATGTCGATGGGTTTCATGGTGTGATGATACTCCGTGATTGGCCGCGTTTCGGAGAATATCGTATATTCGGACGATGCGAGGAAGAAAAAAGAGGGATGGCTCATGGAACGATTGGCGATGGCAGCTACAGAACGCCATCCGATCGCTTGACGCGCTCGTGGAGCGGGGCTTGGTTGCGGCCGCTTCCGTGGCGACGCTTGCACCGGTCACGGAGCGATACCCTCTCTGTATCACGCCGTACTACCTTGCGCTGGCAGGGGACGCCGAGGCGGCCTCGCCTGTTCTGCTCCAATGTTTGCCCGATAGCCGCGAGCTGGAGGGCTCGTATCGTGCCGATCCTTTTGCCGAGGACGGATCCACGAATGTGGCAGGCCTCGTGCAGCGCTACCCCGATCGGGTGCTCGTGATGACGACCTCCGCCTGTGCCGTATCGTGCCGGCACTGCACACGCAAAAACCTGCTGGGGCCCGACCGACAGGTGGCTGGATCCGAAGGCTGGGAAGCGGTGTGCCGTGCCCTGCGGGAGCGCCCGGCGGTTCGCGAAGTGATCCTGTCGGGGGGCGATCCGCTGCTACTCGAGACAGATGAGTTGGACGGCATGCTGGGCGATCTACATGAGATCCCTCACATCGAGGTGGTGCGAATAGGAACCCGCGTACCCGCGGTGTTGCCGATGCGTATCGACGATGCCTTGGCCGAGACGCTGGCTGAACATCGACCGCTATGGGTGAATACGCAATTCAACCATCCGGCCGAGTTGACCGATGAAGCGATGGCCGCATGCGAGCGTCTCATCAGTCGTGGCATCCCTGTCTCTAACCAGGCCGTGCTGCTCCGTGGGGTCAACGACGATGTCGACACGCTTCAAGAGCTGTGCAATACTCTGCAGCGGAATATGATACGGCCATACTACGTGTTTCAGTGTGACCCCGTGCAGGGCACCGAGCATTTCCACACGGAGGTCGGTAAAGGCGTTGAACTGAGCCGCGCGCTGTGTCGTCGTCTCGGTGGGCTGGCCATGCCTCGGTTCGTGGCCGATCTGCCGGGCTCGGCCGGAAAAACTCCGCTGGAGGAACTGGCGGCAGAGGGAGGGCTGTCATGATGGGATTGATCGAGATGCTTAACGTGGCGCCGGACACGGTGGCCAAGTTGGTGGCCACGCTCGTCCTGCTGATCCTGTTCTTCCTTCTCCGGTTCCTGACCTGTTCGCTGGCCAAGCGTAAGATCAACGACCCCGTGCGCTTCCACCATTGGCGGCGCGTCATCGTCAACACGCTCACGATCGTGGCACTGGTGCTGATAGGCCGGGTCTGGATTCGGGCTTTCGACTCGTTGGCTACATTTCTCGGTCTGGCCAGCGCGGGCCTGGCGGTTGCCATGCACGACACCATTGCGAATGTCGCCGGGTGGGTCTTTGTCCTCTGGCGCAGACCTTTCCAGGTGGGCGACCGCATTCAGGTCGGAGACATCACGGGGGATGTCATCGATCTGCGCCTGTTCCAGTTCAGCGTGATCGAAGTCGGCAACTGGGTGGATGCCGAGCAGAGCACGGGCCGTATCGTCCATATTCCCAACAGCCGAATCCTTCGCGACCCGGTCTCAAACTACGAAAGCGGCTTCCAGTACATCTGGCACGAGATCCCGGTGCTGATTACGTTTGAAAGCAACTGGCGCAAGGCCAAGGAGTTGCTGGGCACCATCGCCGCCGAACACGCTGAATACCTCTCGGAGGGCGCCGAGGCACAGATCCGGCGTGCGGCGATGCGTTACCTGATCTTCTTCAAGAATCTGACACCCATCGTCTACACATCGGTAAGGGAATCAGGCGTGCTCCTGACGCTGCGCTATATCGTTAAGCCACGTGAACGGCGCAAGTCCGAAGAGGCGGTCTGGGAGGCTATCCTGGACACGTTCGAGAAGCACGAGGACATCACCTTGGCGTACCCGACCACGCGTTTCTTCAAGGCAGAGGCCAATCGCCCTGACGGGCATTGTAGATAACGCCGCCGGAGGCCTGGTAGTCCTGTAGGACGGCCGCCGCGTCGTCGCGACAGACATCCCTCGTCACCACGATGCCGCGGCGCTCAAGCTCACCGACCCAGTCAGCCGGCTTGGCGCCCTCGTCCATCCCGATCGCGCAGGCGTCCTCGCCACGTGCGCCGCAGACCAATGCGCGCACCCCCGACCAGGGCACCGCGCCCAGGCACATCGCGCAGGGCTCCGTGCTGGTGACGAGTTCGCAGTGGGGCATGCCGGGACCTCCGAGATCGTAGCTTCCCAGTTGCTGTTGCACGATGCTGACGGCCACGATTTCAGCGTGGGCGCTGGAGCAGTGCTGAGTGGTGACCATGTTGACCCCCGGAGCCAGGAGGTGGTGCGTGGTCAGGTCAAAGACTGCCGCGGCAAACGGGCCGCCGGTCTGCTCATCGACATTACGGCGTGCCAGTCCGATCACGAATTCCATACGCGCTTCAACTGTTGGCACAGGCGCTTCAACCAGCGGTCTGCATGCCTCGTTGAGCCAGTCGGGAAGTGAAATCGAGAGCGTGGGGAATGCGGTCATCTGTCGGCTTGCTCCTTGTCGGGGGTGGGTAGGCTGACGCTGTCCCGGCGACACAGCCCTTCGCGCTCGACGTCGCCGGCCTTGAAACGGATACGGAGCAGACGATCACCTTCTGCCCCAAGGATGCGTATCTCGGCCCCCCGCTGGAGGATGCCGAGCACGCGGGAGTGGCGTTCGGGGTCAAATACCGGCAGGCGTGTACGCACCACGTAATCCTGGGGCTCAATGAGGGGCAGCGGTTCGGGTTCGGCGGGGTGACGGGCCCACCCTCCGAGTTTCTCGCGCTTGGCGGCCTTCTCGGCCAAGCGCAGTCGCCCCCAGTGTCGCGAGGATGGTTTTGCGTTCGGCAGCTCGGTTGACATGCCGTAGATACGGGCCAGTCCGTGGCGTACGAGGGCTTCAGATAGAAACCCCTTCTCGGTTTCTACCATGCCGAAGTAGCGGGGGCGGTCGCTTCGTCCCCGGGCATCGACGCGTTTCGTGTGGACCGTAAAGGGCTTCGACAGGTAGGTGCGGGCGAATTTAGCCGCATCCTGGCCTATCTTCACGGTCTGCTTCGGGGTCAACTCCCAGTACTTCGCCTGGTCATCTACGCGATCGGGAAACGAGAGACCCGTTTCTGGCGCATCCACGAAGTAGAGACGAAAAATGTAGTGCCGGTGGCCGCACTGCACGTGGAAGCTGTCGCCATCATTGAAATCCTGCTCGATCAGGCGAGACTCATCATAGCGGTACCAGTCGGCGCCTGAGGTGTCGGACGCAAGCGAAAGGACAACGATCGCCAGAATGGCAACCCACAGGCGCTTCACTGTTTTGATGGATCCGGTCGGCATGCTTCCTACCTCAGAACCCATTGTGTGCCTATCCTCGCAGGCAGGTAAAGGGTCGATTTGAATACCCCGTGCGGCGTCAGGCGCGCTTTGCGAACGAAGCGCGTCCAATCGGTTTGCCCTGTCCCGCGAAGATGTGTTCGAACTCGGTCCGCTCATCCTCCGTGGGTTCGTAGGCCGGGATGGAGTCGAATCGGGAATCGGCTTCGAACAGGGGCACTACGGACTCGAAATAGTCGAGGTGATCCGTGGCGATGTGGATCTGTGCCCCGGGCTTCATCGCGCGGTCCAGGTCATCCAGGAAGGCGGGTCTGAAGAGGCGGCGCCTGTGATGACGGCGCTTGGGCCAGGGGTCGGGAAAGAAGACGGTAAAAACGGAGACGCTGTTCTCGGGAAGCAGGTGACGGATGGCGTAGGAGGCTTCGACCTGGATCAGGCGTACGTGGTCCAGCCCTGCGCGCGTAAGCTTGCGGCCCAGTTTGACCATGCGCGATCGCATCCGGTCGATCCCCAGGAAGTTCATCTCGGGATGTTTCTGTGCGACGGCCACCAGGTAGCGCCCTTTGCCGCAACCGACATCCACGGCCAGGGAGCGGGTCTCTTCTGCCGGGGCAGGGAAGATCGAGTCGATGGACAGCACGTGTGTCCAGTTCTCGGGGATCACGATGGGATCGATGGGATCCATAGTGGGCCGGGACTACTTGCCGAAGAGCCGCGACAGCACTCCGCCTCCTCCGTCCATCCGATCCATGGCGCTTTCGATGTAGTCGAGGGCAAAGAGCTGAAAATTGCCGCCGTCGTTCTTGACCTTGTACTTCTTGGCCGCCTTGAAGAGGCCCTCTTTCCCTGCATCGATGTACCGGTTGTGTTTGCCTTGGTCGCCATGAGCCCGTTTTTCTGCCAGCGAGGTGAGCAGGTGCTGAAACGCGCGCACCAGGCTGTTCTTGGCGTTCCAGTCGCCGGCCTTGACGGCCGCTACATCGCGCGCAATAGCCGCGGCGGCCGCTGCGACGGTTGACTGATGGCCGTCTTCTCCGAGCTTCAAGGGAATCTTCATTTGCGTCTTTCCTGTCTGTTGCGATCCAAGACTATATCAAGATAACAGAAGACATTCTAATACTCAAGTCCGCTGCCGCCGACGTACTCGCGCAGGATAGAGGACGGGGGGACAGCGTCCATCGGGGCCGGCAGGAAATTCAGGAGAAACTCGGACAGTCGTCGTGCCTCCGCATATTCCTTGTTCGTCGGTTTGACTAGCATCAGTAGCGGTTCCACCAGTGGTTTAAGGATTGCCAACTCGTAGTCGAGGGCCGAGTTGAACGTGGCGTCGGCTTCACGTTGGAACGGGAAGATCCACTGCTTCTCCCCCCGCCGCACGGAGGGCCACAAGCGGAGCGTATCGAGCGAGGTGTGCCCCCTGTAGCTGTGATCACGCACGATCCGCCGCATGAGCCGGTTGTCGGTTGTAGACACCCGGTTGTGTGCGTCCATATTCAGCTGTGTCAGCGCACTGACGTAAATGCGAAACTTGCGCTCACTCGGGACGCGCTCGGTCAGGCGCGGGTTCAGTCCGTGAATGCCCTCCACGATAATGATCTGGTCGTCGCTGATCTGGAGGCTATTGCCCCTGTACCGGCGCTCCTTGCGCGTGAAATCAAAGTGGGGCAGCTCAACCGGTCGGCCCTGGATCAGTTGTTCCATGTGCTCGTTGAACAACTCCAGGTCCACCGCCTGCAGGTGCTCATAGTCCGGGTTGCCGTGCTCATCCAATGGATTGCGCTCCGGCGGCACGAAGTAGTCGTCGGCGGCAATGGTAACCGGGCGCAGCCCGTTGGCTTCCAGGTGGGTGGCCAGTCGCTTGGAGAACGTGGTCTTGCCGGCCGAAGACGGCCCGGCAACGAGTATCATTCGCACCTCGTGAGCCTTGGCCGTGATGGCATCGGCAATCTGGGTCAGCTTCTTCTCGTGAAGCGCCTCGGCCCTGCGGACGAAATCGGGGAACTCGCCATCCACGATGATCTGGTTAAGCCGCCCAACGGTGGCCACGTTCAGGATGCGCCCCCACTCCTTGTGCTCCCGGAAGATCTGGAACAGGTGGGGCTGGTCCTCGAAGGGCGCGAGGCGACAGACCGGGCCACGCGCAGGCATGTGGAGCACGAAGCCGGGAGGGTAGGGAATCAGCCTGAAGCACTGGAGGGCGCCGGTGTGAGCGGCAAGCGGACCGTGGGCCAGTTCCCAGAAGTCGCCGCAGCGGTGTGTTACGACGTGCGGCGGATTCCGGAAGCGCAGCAGGTTGTGCTGGTCTTCGAGGCCGGCTTCTTCGAATGCTTCGAGTGCATCTTCGTATGACATCTTGCAGCGTTCAATCGGATGATCCTCGGCAATCAGAGCATGCATGCGTTCTTCGATACGGATCAACTGCTCAGAACAGATGCCCGCCGTATCCTTGTCGCTCGGCTGAAACGAACAGTACAGGCCCGACCCGTACGAGTGCTCCACCGCAAAGGCTGCGTCAGGGAAGCAGTCGCGCACGGCCATGGCAAGGAGGTAGCACAACGAGCGACGGTAGACACGCCATCCATGTGAGTCTGCCAGTGTGAGAAAGCGAATGTGGCAGTTGACGGAGAGGGGATAGGAGAGCGATGCAACGTCGTTGTTGACCAGCGCGGCGAGGAACGGAGGTCCATCGCCCGGCTCCGGCGTGAGCGATCCGACCTCCGTGCCCACGGGGCACTGCAGTCGCCTGCTATCCGCAAAGGTTACCGTGATCTCTTGCATCGCGACTGAACGTTATCACACCACGTTACGATTGCAAGCGCACGAGTGTGCACGCTCGAATTGACATGTGTTGTAATGCACTATATATAAGGCATGAGTTTATGGTGCATGGTTGGTTACCATCCACGGTTGACGATGCAGAAAGTGGGGGATAAATTCACTCCAACAAGGAAGGCAACGCGCTTGACGATTCACGTTACTTTGCATGCTGTCGAGATGCTCTGGGGGGCATCGGGAAGCAGCATGCTAAACCACTCGGGGCCGTCGCCTCGAGCCAAGAGGAGGTAGGAGACGTGGCAGCAAAGAAGGTAGCCAAAAAGAAGGTTGCCAAAAAGGTAGCCAAGAAGAAGGCGGCCCCGAAGAAGAAGGTAGCGAAGAAGAAAGCCGCCCCGAAGAAGGCGGCCAAAAAGGCAGCCCCGAAGAAAAAGGCAGCCAAGAAGAAGGTAGCCAAAAAGGCCGCCCCGAAGAAAAAGGTAGCCAAGAAAAAGGTAGCCAAGAAGAAGGTCGCTAAGAAAGCCGCCCCCAAGAAGAAGGTAGCGAAGAAGAAAGCGGCCCCGAAGAAGAAGGCAGCCAAGAAGAAGGCTGCCCCGAAAAAGAAGGTCGCTAAGAAAGCCGCCCCCAAGAAGAAGGTAGCGAAGAAGAAAGCGGCCCCGAAGAAGAAGGCAGCCAAAAAGGCAGCCCCGAAGAAGGAGGCAGCCAAAAAGGTAGCCAAGAAGAAGGCGACCAAGAAAAAGAAGTAGAGAATAGCGTGTGACGGGGCTTTCGGGCCTCTGATCACTGTGTTTTCGAGAAGTGGCGGCAGAAGATCCAATGGTCTTCTGTCGCCATTTTCCTTTTCAGCTTGAATGGGTTCTCTGACCAGCCGTACTATCGCCAAGCACCACACACGTAGCGGGAGGCAGGTCGCAAGATGTTATACCAGTGGCTCGAAATGGGAGTTATGCCGGAACCGATCCTGGCAGGGATAGGATTTGCCATTCGGCAGTCCAACCTGGCGGGGAAGATCATCGTGGCCATCCTGTTTGCCGGGTCTATTTTCGCGTGGTCGGTGATGTTGACCAAGATGCGGGAGATGCGTGTGGCCCGCGTCGTGTCGTTTCGTTTTCTCCAGGCCTATCGCAAAGAGACGCACCCGGCCGGCCTCTTCCTGAAACGCAGCCGTTTTGAGGGGTCTCCTCTCTACGTTGTCTATGACCGGGCCTGTCTCGCTCTGGGTACGGCCCTGGAGGTCCGCGGCGCAGAGCCCGAGGAGCTGTTCATGGGAAGCGTGGGGTCGGAGCGACGCTGCCTCAATGAAGTGCGACTGGGAGGGATCCGCAACGTGGCGGAGCGCACCATGGCTGACCAGGCGCTGCTGCTTGAGAACAGCATGGGGCTTCTCGCCACATCGGCCAGCACGGCGCCTTTCCTGGGGCTGTTGGGCACGGTGTGGGGCGTCATGGATGCTTTCGGTGGAATGGCCGTGACGGGCAATGCCATGCTCTCAGCCGTCGCGCCGGGTATATCGGGTGCCCTGTTGACTACCGTGATCGGTCTGCTCGTGGCGCTGCCTTCGGCGATCGGCTACAACCTGTTGAGTGATCGGCTGCGCCACATGAGTGTGGAGCTGGATAACTTCACGCAGGAGCTCATTTCCGACATAGAGCATCACTATCATAAGCTGTCGTAGGGTATATCGTGGGACGCAAGACGCCGCTTACATCACTCAAGCAGATCAGCGAGATCAACCTGACGCCGCTGATGGACCTGACGTTCATTCTGCTCATCACGTTTATCATCACCTTTCCGCTGATCGAGCAGGGGATTCCCGTGCAGTTGCCCCAGGCTCAGGCTGAATCGCTGAACTCCGACGAGTCCCAGACCATCACGATCCGGCAGGACGGCGCACTCTTCCTTGATGACGTGCCCGTCACGGAGGCCGAGTTCCAGGCCCAGATGCACGCACTGGGCGCGCGGGCCACGGAGAGGACGATCATGGTGCGTGCGGACGAGCGCGTGCAGTACGCCGTCGTGGTGAAGGTTCTGAAGATCTTGCATGCCGAGGGTATTGCGCGGATGGCCCTCGTGACCCAGGAGGAGTAACACGGCATGAAGGGATTTGGTCACAACCTGCGCATCGTTACGGTCGTACACATCATCATTGTGATCGGACTGTCCGTCATGTCGGGGTGTCGCTGGTTGTTCCGGCCCAAGCCCAAAGAGGTCATACCCATCGAGTTCACGGTTGAGGTGGCGGGCGAACTGGCCCAGGAACCTGCTCCCGTGGTTGAGCCCGACCCGCCGCCTGCTCCCACGCCCGCTCCCGTGCCCGCACCGCGCCCTCCGGATCCGCCCCCGAAGAAGCCGCCTCGCAAGAAGATCGAGACGAGCCAGAAACGGGTTCGCCGCGGCGGCTCGGACCGCAAGCCGACACTCAGCGCCGAGGAGATCCAGAAACTTTTGGACCAGGGGGCGCGGCCCTCGGACCGTACCCGTATCCCTGACGCCGACGCGCGCGGATTCGCGCGGGTTCGCGCCGCTTTCTACGAGGTGTGGGTTCAGCCGAGTCGGGCCGAGGTAGGTGGCGAGGCGGTGGAGACCATCATCGTGCTCGGAACGGGCGGAAAGGTCATATCCGGGCGGATTTCACGTCCCTCGGGTAACGCGGTCCTTGACAATTCGGTGCGCCGGGCACTGAATGCGGTGAAGCAGGTGACAGGCCTGCCGAGTGGATTTGAAAAACGGCACCGGGAGATCAGTATTGCATTCAGAGTTGAATAGCCAGTGGCGGGGCGTCGTGGCCATGGTTGTGCTGGGCCTGGGCCTGGCCGCCTGCGTACATGCGGCGGATGTTGAAATTGTTAAGGCGGGATCGATCAAGACGGCGTTGAGCCTGAAAGGGCTGCGCGCTGATGCGCAGGCGCCGTCCAAGACCTTCATGCAGGTGCTCACGTCGGACCTGGAGCGGTCCGGCTGGTTCGAGATAACCGATGGGGGTGCAAGTGTCGACGTGTCCGGATTCTGCCAGGCGTCGGGTGACCGGCTGACCGGTCAGTGCCGGGTGGTCAACACTATCACGGGCAAGACGCTGCTCTCCGGGCCTCTGCGTGGAACCGTCGCGGAGCCGCGTCAGTTGGCCCACCGTACGGCCGATGCGATCGTGAAGGCGGTTAAGGGGGTTCCCGGCATCGCCTCGACCCAGATTGTCATGGTTGGCGCCCGCGTGGGCCGGCAGGATCTCTACCTGTGTGATGCAGACGGCGCACGCCTGAGGCGCGCGACGCGCGACGGGGCGGTGTGCCTCTCGCCGTCATGGGGCAAGGGCGTCTCCGAGATCCTCTATACGTCTTTCCACAATGGCTATCCGGACGCTTACCGCATCGATCTGGCCGGTGGTCGGCGTACGCGGTTGGCCGCCTATCCGGGTCTGAACAGCGGGGCCGTACTTTCTCCCGATGGACGCCGGATTGCCGTGACATTGTCGAAAGACGGGAACCCGGATCTCTACGTGAAGGACCTGCGAAGCGGTGTGGTGTCCCGTGTTACGCGCACCCCGTACGCTGCTGAGGCCAGTCCCTCCTGGTCGCCCGACGGTAGGCAGCTGGTCTTTGTCTCGGACCGTTCCGGACGGCCCCAGCTTTACGTACAGGCCCTGCATGGAAAAACGGCCAAACGGTTGACCTACGAAGGGAACGAGAACGCGGCGCCGGACTGGGGGGCGGACGGACGTATCGTCTATAGCAGCCGGCGGGGCGGGGTCTACGAGATCTGCATGTATGACCCCGTGGCACGGCGTCACAGCCAGCTAACCGATGGTGGGGCCGACTGGGAGGACCCGTCGTGGGCCCCCGACAGTCGGCATATCGCGTGTACACGAACAGCGGGATACCGCTCGCACCTGTATATCCTTGACGTTATGGGAGACCCTCCGCTACGGTTATCGTCTTCCGAAGGAGATTGGTACTCTCCGGATTGGTCTTCGCAATAAAGTAATGGAGTAATTGGCGATGAAATCGAGTTTGTGGTATGTGGGTACACTCCTGTTCTGCGTGGCAATTCTGGCCAGCGGCTGCCGGACAGGCGGCGACGAGATGGGGGAATCGCTGATCATTGAGGAGCTTGATGGGGACCATGCTCTTATGGAGCGTTTCGAGGACGGCGTACGTGTGACGGACGTTTCTTTCGATCCCGTGGGCTTCCGTTATGACAGTTACCAGATCGATGGCGCCGAAGTTGGCAAGCTTAACCGGGTGGCGGACTACCTGCGTGGCGAGGGTGGCGTCAACCTGGTCGTGGAAGGGCACTGTGACGAGCGGGGCAGCCGGGAGTACAATATGTCCCTCGGCGAGCATCGTGCACTGGCCGTGCGGGCCTACCTGATTGGCTTGGGCGTGGACAGCGCGCGGATCCAGACACGCAGCTACGGCGAAGAGAAGCCGATCGATATGGGCCACAACGATGCGGCTTGGACGCGCAACCGCCGCGGTGAGTTCGCGCTCTATCGCTAGGACGTATGAACCCGATGCCCCAGATCGGATTTTTCTCCGGTGCACCCGGTCCCGGAGAGCTGATTCTCGTATTCCTGGTGGTCCTCCTTCTGTTCGGACCACGTAAACTGCCCGAATTCGCGCGCACGCTCGGGAGCCTGATGCAGCAGCTCCGGCGCGCATCCAATGACTTTCGCGATCAGCTCATGAGCGTGGAGGAGGATGTCAAGGAAGGCGTCCGTAATGCCATCGAGGATCTCCCCGAGTCGGATCTGTACGAGGACGAGTCCGACCTGTACGAGAGCGATCTGGACGACGCGATCGAAGACCTTGATGACGTCGAAGTCGTGACGGACGACGAAGACAAAGACCGTGAGGACGAGGAGGACCGCCCCCTTGCCGGCTGACGAACTGCACACCTATGGAACCAAGCCGTTCGTCGAGCACCTCGACGATCTGCGGCGGACCATTCTCTGGTCCCTGGTCTCCCTCGGTGTTGGCATGGGGATTGCCTTCCCGCTGGCGCCGTATGTGCTGGCGTTCCTGAAAGTACCTGTCGCACGGGCCGGCAAGGATCCTGAGACCTTCCTGCGCGTCCTGCGTGTGGCGGGCGGACTATCCATCACCCTTCGTATCGGGTTCTGGGGCGGACTGTTGCTGGCCCTGCCGTTCATTATTGTGGCGATAGGGTGGTTCGTGTTTCCGGGGCTGACGGCACGTGAGCGGCGGGCCGTGCGTACCGCTCTGTGGGTTGCGGTGCTGCTCTTTGCCACGGGCGTGGCGTTTGGCTATTTTCTCGTGCTGCCGGCCGTGGTACAGCTCATGTTGCGGATCAACGAGTGGTTGGGACTGACCAGTGAATTCGTTGAGTTGGGCGATTACGTCTCCTTTGTGCTGCGGTTGCTCATTGCATTTGGCCTGGCCTACGAGATGCCGGTGGTGGTTGTGGCCCTGGGGCACCTGGGCATCGTGACCTCGCGCTCGCTACGCTCGTACCGGCGTCACGTGATAGTGGGGCTGTTGGTGGCGGCCATGCTGCTGACGCCGCCCGACCCCCTCTCGCAGCTCATGATGGCACTCCCCCTGGTTGTCCTCTACGAGATCTGCATCTGGATTGTCTGGGCCCGCCAACGGTCGGCAGATAAGCGCGAGGCAGACGCCTAGAACAGCTCTTGCTGTTGGGGGCGATTCGGTGCGGTCTTCCTGGCCGGGGAGATGTCGCCGGCGTGCATCCCCAGCTTCGACAGGAGCTCTTCCTCCGTCAGAATCGTTACGCCGGTCTTGTCAGCCTGCTGCGTCTTTCGGGTGCCCGGCTCTGAGCCGGCAATCAGGAAGTCGGTCTTGCTGCTAACCGAGCTGGACACACGGCCTCCGCTGCGACGAATCATGTCGGCGGCCTCGTCACGTGTCATGCCTGCTAGTGTACCGGTCAACACAAACGACTGGCCGGCCACACTGGATGAGCCCGAGTCAACCGCATCACGTTGTGGCCTGATTCCGAGCTGCTCCAGCCTCTTCAGAACCGCCTTGCCGGCGTCCGAAGCAAAAAAGGCCAGCACGTTGCGCGCAACAACCGGACCGACCTCTTCGGTCAAACCGGCCTCACGAATGCGGCTCGCCACGTGCTCGATTGCGGCGAGGGCATCGCTGTGCTGCTGCTGCCGATGTTCACGTTCCGTCTGCTCGGACGCTCTTGCTTCGTCAAGCTCCTCCACCAGGGCGGCGCGGGCCTCTCCTCGCGTTCCCTTCAGGTCGGCCTCCAGAACTTTGCGCCGCGCGGTCGCCTGCAACGGGTGTTTTCGTGAGTTGGGGTTGAGCGCCACTGCGGCGGTACGCTGCTGCTCCAGTTCGTCGATATCCTGAAGCAGCGAGGATGTAGCGAGGTGATCCAGTGTGTCGTGTGATGCGCCAAGCTGGACCGCAATGGTTTTGCCCACGGATGGAATGCCGAGGGCATGGATCCATGTTGCGAGGGATGCCTCGCGGGCACGCGCCACGGCGTTCAGGAGTCGGCGGGCATTGCTCTCGCCAAAGACGCGACGCTCGTGTTCAGTGCCCAGGTTGAGCGTTTGAAGGTCTTCTACGGCAAGCCTAAACAGGTCCAGTGGTTCAGAGACAAGGCCGGCCCGGACCAGGGCTTGGGCGACGATCCCGCCGAGGGCCTCGATGTCCATGGCATTGCGTGCCGCAAAATGCTGAAGGCGCCGAATGTTCTGGGCAGGACACTGGAGGTTGTTGCAGCGCCAGGCTACTTCGCCCTCTTTGCGGACCACCTCGGCTCCGCACTCAGGACATGTTGTCGGCATCTCAAAAGGTGTTTCAGATCCGGTGCGACGGTCGGCAACGACTTTCACGATTGCCGGAATCACCTCGCCGGCCTTCTCGATCACAACGGTGTCCCCGATCCGCACGTCTTTGCGCTCGATCTCGTCGGCGTTATGCAACGTGGCGCGCCGGATGTTCGAGCCCGCCAGCAAGACCTCTTCCAGTTCTGCCACGGGCGTCAAGACGCCCGTGCGGCCAACTTGGATCGTGATGTCCCTGAGCACTGTCTCGGCCTGCTCCGGTTCGTACTTATAGGCCACGGCCCAGCGAGGACTCTTGGCCGTGGAACCCAGCTGAGCATAGAGTGTTCGTTCGTTGACCTTGACGACCCCGCCATCCATCTCAAAGGGAAAGGTGTCGCGCATCTTCTCAAGCTGGTCCAAGTCGTTCAGTACGTCCTCCATTGCGGATTCATGCCATGTCTGAGGCGGTACGGGGAGTCCATAGGAAGCGAGCATCGCAAGCAGTTCTGTGTGCTCGGCGACCTCAATGCCTTCCGATTCGCCGAGACCATACAGGACGATGGAGAGCGGCCGGGTCGCGACGACACGAGGGTCGAGCTGTTTGAGCGAGCCGGCCGTTGCGTTGCGCGGATTCATGAATGCATCTTGCCCCGCTTCGATCCGGGCCTCATTCAGCGCCACAAAACCATCGGTCGTCATGAATGCCTCGCCCCGTACCTCGAGACGTGGTGGCGGGGCATCGGTCTGGAGTCGCAGTGGTACACTCGGGATCGTGCGGAGATTGGCCGTGATATCATCACCGACTTCTCCGTTCCCGCGTGTGCAGCCCAGGACAAGCACGCCGTCGTCGTACCGAAGTGACACAGCGACACCGTCCACTTTCGGCTCCAGGACGTAGCTGAGCGATGTGTCGCCTGCGAGGCGACGCACGCGGCGGTCGAAGTCGATCAACTCCTCGCGGCTGTACGTGTTGTCGAGGCTCATCATTGGCACACGGTGCCGGACATGCGCGAAAGCCGTGAGCGGTTCGCCCCCGACGCGTTGGGTTGGGGAGTCCGGCGAAACCAAGTCGGGGTGCTCGGTTTCGATCGCCTTCAGCTCGTCGTAGAGCCGGTCGTACTCGCGGTCTGAAATCTCGGGCGTGGCCTCAACATAGTAGAGCCGGTTGTGATGCTCAATGGCTTGGCGCAGTTCCTGGGCGCGGCGGGCTGCATCCTTGGCTGTCATTGTGCGGCGGATCCGAGTTGCTCCGCCAGGGGCTCAGACAGTATGCCGCAGCTTGGCGCGAAGGCGCGCGCGCCATCGCGGTCGTCGGCCTCGAGGTGGAGATAGAGTTTCATGAGACAAGTGCGGGGCGTGTCGGCCTCCCCGATCCAGCGGGAGCGTTCGACGGGATCGAGATCGGTGACCTTGAATGTCGCCGAGCGCTGCGGCAGGTTGGTCCGGGACGGCACGACCACCGCATTGACACGATCACCGGCACTGGCACGGGGTATGATCGTAACCGGGCGATTCTTGACGCGAATGACGACCTTCTCGTCAATGTGCCCGCGAATGATATCCGCCACGGTGGTGTTGACGTCTCGTACGGCCTTGAGCGCGTCGGTCAGCTCGGTCAGCTCCTCGGGGTAGGGATACAGTTCGGGGGACTCTAGCTGCCGCCGGACAAGCGCTATGGCGCTGTCGAGGTCGTCGGCCACGATGGCGGCGGCCACTTTTGATTTCAAAGCCGCCAACTCGGGATGGCCAGGCGTGGCGTCATCTTCAGGGACAGTCGTTGGAGCGGCCCCCGTACCCACGCGCCACCAACCGCCGGCGCTGTCGTCGTCCGGGAACAGGAAGGGCAGGGGATCGAGCAGCATAAAGACCAGAAAAAGGAGCCAGCCGATGAGGCCAAGCCAGAGCAACTTGCGAAGAAAATGGCCACCGCCTTTTCCCGCGGAGGCCTGCTCCACCGGGATAGCCGTCTGTGGTGTTATGATGTTTGCCCTGGGCCGCTTGATTCTCAGCTCCTTGCGTGGAGGGGCAGGGCGTTGCTGCTCTGGTTCGGGCATAGTGTGCGGTCCTCGTCAGTAGTTGAAATTCTCGAGAATGTGATAGCATGAATCATCAATCCCAGCAACAGGGATTGACGGGAAAGACTGTGGGGAGCATGCGGACGATCAGACGTTGGATGCGCGCATGGCCCGCACGGCGTACTGGGCGAGTTGAACCGTATCGCGCAGATCGAGCTTCTTCTTCATGTTCTCGCGGTAGCTCTCGATCGTCTTGACGCTCAAGCCCATCTCGGCGGCAATCTCGCGCCGGTTCATCCCCTCGGCCATGAGCTGAAGTACTTCGATCTCACGATCGCTCAGGCAGTCCAGTTCAGAAAGCTGCAGGGCTCCGCCATCAGAAAATATGCGACCCATAATCTGCGGCGCGAGGTCGGGGCGTACGTAGATCTCTCCATCCCGCACGCGACGGATCGCTTCAAGCAGCGTTGCCGTGGGCTCCTGCTTCATCACGTACCCCTTGGCCCCGGCGCGGATGGCGCGCTCGGCAAACTGCTTGTCGTCGTGCATCGAGAAAACCAGGGCGGCGACCTCCGGGTTGGAGGAGCACATGTCCCCGATCAGGTTCAGCCCGCTGCCCTCCTCGAGGCGCAGGTCCACGAGCGCCACGTCGATGGTGTGCTTCTGCAGTGCGGCCATGGCCTCGTCATAGGATCCAGCCTGTGCGCAGACTTTCAGGTCGGGCTGCTCATCAATGACGGCAGCCAAGCCCTTGCGCACCACAGGGTGATCGTCAACCAGCAGGATGCTCGCAATCGATTCTTTCGCCATTTCTCTGGCTCTCCCATCACATCGAAACAGTGTAGCGCTTACCCTTGCCCTTACGTCGTCCGATGAATCCAGACTAGGTCCACGCCCTGCTTCTGACAAGCTAAACCTACCGCAAAGACATGATTCCAGAAAGATGCTGCATAGGGAATTTCCCGTAGTGAGATTCAGCCTTTTCCCGTATGGCCTATTCGCCATGGCTGGATATAGACTCGCATCAAGAGGGAGATTAGGGCTGATGACAGGAAGTGCTCAAGGCAGAGTTAAGACACCGGAGTTGCCGGGGACCGGAGGGGTATGGTTTAGCGTCGTACTGCTGGCGGTTGCCGTACTGCTGTTCATCGTGCGCGGTGCAGGGCCGGATCGTGACAAGAATGGCATGAGCAATGCCTACGAGAGTTTGCTTGGACTTGATGGAACCACGAAAGCGGGCATCGCCGCCGGAGAAGATCGATGAGTGATGCGGCGACAGACGAACCGCTCGTTCTGTTTGTGGACGACGAGGCCCACCTGCGTGTCACGGTGAAGGACTTCCTCGAATTCCACTGCTACCAGGTAGAGCTGGCGCGTAGCGGCGAACAGGCGTTGCGCAAGCTGCAACAGCGCGTCCCTGACCTCGTGATACTGGACATCAGTATGCCGGGCATCGGGGGGATGGGCTTTCTGCAGAGGGTCCAGGCCGCCAAAACGCCGCCCCCGCCCATCCTGATTCTCACGGCGCGTACGAATCTCAGAACATTCTTTGACGGTGTGAAGGTGGCCGGGTTTATCTCCAAGCCCTGTAGCAAGGAGTTCCTCCTGGAGAAGATCAAGGCCGTCCTTGCGGAGTCGGCTTCGGCTGCGAGAGCGGAAGAGAGGGGCGATTCCCGACATGTCCTCTTGGGAGAAGACGACCCCGAAATGGCCGACTACCTGTGTCGCGCGCTGGCCAAGCAGGGACACAGCGTCACGACGGCCGAATCAGGGCCCGCCGTGCTGGAGAGCGCCCCGACCGAGAAACCGGATGTCGTGGTGCTGAAACACTATCTGACCGGCTTGAACGGTGGTCCCGTGGCGTCACTGCTGCGCGCGATGCCGACCACGGCCGCGACCCCGATTGTTGTCTACAACACCGTTGGAGTTGGCGACCCCGTGGAGCTGGTGAGCGAATCGGGGTCACGCGACGTTAACCGATATGTCGTCGCTCGCGACAGTGGCGATATCTTGGATGCGATACAGCTTACCCTTGCGTCTGCGTGACCCCGCTTCGCTCACCGGCTCGTCCATCTGCCCGACCCGCGCTTGACCCTCCGAAGCGGACTGCTATAATCCCGCGCCAAGGAGTCTGGATAGATGATGCGAGAGGATCGGGCTGCAAACATGGGCATGGATACTGGAATTTTCCAATTCCGGCACTCGGTGCCGTTGCGTATGCGTCTCCATGAGACGATCAAAATCGCGGGTTCGACGGCCGGTCTGACCTGCCTGGATATCGGATCGCCTAACGGCGCACTCAGCGCCTTCCTTCGCAAACAGGGCGGCCGGTGGCACAGTGCCGCGTTGACGGAGGAGGCGGAAGCCTCTCTGCAGGCGGCGGTTGAAGATAACGTGCATGGCCTGACCGACCGCACGATGCCGTTCAAACGCAAGAGCTTTGACCTGGTCGTGGTCTTTGACGGCTTGGAGGGGTTTCACGCCGATGAGGACTTCATCGAGGAGTGCCACCGCATCCTCAAGCCGGATGGTCGGCTGATTGTGAACGTGCACCACGAAAAGCCCGTCAGCCTGGTGCGGGGACTGTGTTCCATGTTGCGCACCTTTCGGGAAAGCCCGGGCCTTGTCTATACCGGCTACAGCGAATCGCAGCTGTTCAGCATCCTCAAACACGGGTTCGACGTGCATACCATGCGCTCCTATTCGCGCTTCTTCGTAGAGTTCATCGACTGCATTGTCACCTTCATCCTGGACGGTATCCCGCGCGATCTTCCGGAAGCGCCCCGCGCTGTCCGGCGTGCTTACCTCGTCGCCTCGCCTTTCTACTGGTTGGCGAGTCAGCTTGATATCCTCCTTTTCTTCACGCGTGGACACTCCCTCGTGGCAACGGCCCAGCGCCGCGCATGGCGTCCACGCAATGCCCCCATCCTCGTGGACGGCAGGTCCATTACCGAGGCTGTTCTCAGCAAGGCGGCAAACTAGCTCTTTCCCACACGCTTGACTTTCCGCTGAAACCTGCTATCTTCCGCTGCCTTTTGACCACAAATCAGAACGGGAACATCGATTAATGAAACGCACATACCAGCCATCCAATCTGAAGCGGAAGCGCAAGATCGGGTTTCGTGCGCGTATGGCCACCCCGGGCGGCCGCGCCGTGATTGCCGCTCGTCGCCGCAAAGGGCGTGCCAAGCTCTCGGCCTGAGTATGCGCACTTCCGGCGATGTGACCGGGATGCCGGCTGAACACGCCATGCCAACCGCCTCCAGCAAGGTAGACCAGGGATTCTCGCGTGAGCGACGAATCGTCCGTAGCGCAGACTATCAGCGCATCTTTTCCGGTGACCGCCGCAATGCCGGCCGCTACCAGGTGCTGTGGGTTGCCGACGGACCAAGCGAGGTGCCCCGCGTGGGCGTAGTGGCTTCCAAGCGCACATTCCGGCGCGCGGTAGATCGGGCCCGGGCCAAGCGCTTGCTGAGGGAGGCCTTTCGGCTGAATCGCGATCGCCTGGCGCGGAACACCGACTGCGTGCTGGTGGCGCGGCGGTCGATCCTGGACGCGAACCGGGGAGACGTGGAGCGGGACCTTGGGACCGTAGCTCGACGTTGTCGGGTGCTGCGAGAGAATGGGGACACCAGATGAACGCAATGGGGCGACTGATCCACAACGCGGTCCGTTGGGTTGTGCTGCTACTCCTGCGAGCCTACCAGGTGATGATCTCGCCGTGGCTGGGCGATTGCTGTCGGTTTCATCCCTCCTGTTCACATTACTGCGCCGACGCCGTCAGGCGTTTTGGTGTAATCAAGGGGCTTTGGCTTGGGGTTGTCAGGATCTGTAAGTGCCATCCATTTCATCCCGGCGGCGTTGACCCGGTGCCGGATCCCCCTTCGCCCGTTGGGCTACGGGGGACAGGTACACCTGCCCTATAATAAGGACTAGCTGAATTATGAATAAGCAAGAGATCACCATTGTCGTCATCCTTTTTGTCGGACTGTTGGGGTGGGGGTATTTCCAGCGCCAGGAGGCCGCCTCACGTGTTCCTGCCCCCGTCCCCGCCGAGGCCGCCGCTTTGGATGCAACCAATGCTGTTGACCAGGCCGTTGCGCCTGCGATCGAAGCCCCTGCAGCGGCCCCCGCAGCAGCGCCCGCTCCGGTTGCCCCCGTTGTCGCAGCGGCCGAGCCCGTGCTCGAACCCGTGAAGCACGCGCTGCCCGAGCAGACGCTTCTGCTGACCAACGGCGTTGCCAACGTGACCGTCTCATCATGGGGCGGCAGCATCACGCGGGTTGAACTGAAGGATTACCCCGAGACCGTCGATGACGACAGCGGCCCTGTCGTGCTCGATCTTTCCGGCCATCCGGCTCTCTCGCTGACCGGCCTGCCCGGGTTTTCAACGGCGCACGACTACGAGCTGGAATACGCCTCCGAGGGCAACGCGGTGTTGCTGACCTGTGAGACGGCCAATGGTCTTCGCCTTGAACGGCGGCTGGAGCTGGGAGAGGACTACCGGCTCAAGCTGACCGACACATTCATCAACAGGGGCGCCGCCGCCATCGCGTTGCCCGAGTATGCCATGGCCGTGGGTCCCATGGAGGCCGTTCGCACGAAGGCCAACACCCGTGGCCAGGTGTACCTGGGACTGGATTCGCTGGCGGATCTCGGTGGAGCCAAGGTACAGCGCTGGGGCCGCAAGGGGCAGGGGACGCTCAAGAGTATTCCCGCGCTTTTCGGTGGCAGCAGCGGCGGGTGTTCGCGCAACCGTATGCCGGTTGACCACATGCCTCAGAGCGTGGAGCAGCACATCGCTGCCCCGCAAACCTGGGTGGCGGCCAAGAATAAATTCTTCGTGCAGATCCTCGCCCCCGAGGAGCCGGCCACGGCGTGCACGCTTTATGCGGAGCGCGATGCAGAAGCGCAACGCTTCGCTGTCAGCACTGTCTCGGCCGACATGAAACTGGGCACGAAACTCATCGGGCCCGGTGAGCGGGTTGCGCGTAAGGCGGCTTACTACGTTGGGCCCAAGAAGTTCAAGATTCTCAAGACACTCGGGCAGCGGCAGGACGAGGTCATGCTGTATGCCTGGTGGCAGTGGTTCCGCTGGCTGTGTCGTGGGCTGCTGGCGACGCTGAATGGCATCCAGGCGGTCATTCCCGGTGGCTATGGCATGGCGATCATCATCCTTACCCTGATTGTGCGCACGCTCTTCTGGCCCATCACGCACAAAAGCACCCAGAGCATGAAAGAGATGCAGAAGGTGCAGCCGCTCGTGAAGGAGATCCGCGAGAAATACAAGGACAAGCCGCAGAAGATGAACCAGGAGGTCATGGCGCTCTACAAGGTGCACAAGATCAACCCGATGGCCGGCTGTCTGCCAATCCTGGTGCAGATGCCGGTGTTCATCGCGCTCTTTACGGTTCTGCGCAGCGCCGTGGAGCTGCGTTACGCAAACTTCCTATGGATTGCCGACCTGAGTGAGCCGGAGGGCCTGTTCGCCGGCGCGATTCCTTTCATCGGCTCCCTGAACTTCCTGCCGCTGGTCATGGCCGGCACCATGTTCTGGCAGCAGAAACTGACGCCCTCAGGTGGCGACCCGCAGCAGCAGAAGATGATGATGTTTATGCCGTTTATGATGCTGTTCCTCTTCTACAGCATGCCGTCGGCACTGGTGCTCTACTGGTCGGTCAGCCAAGGCGTATCGATTGCGCAGATGCTCCACTCGCGGCGACTCACCACGAAGGCTGAGGCCCGCGCTCACGCCTAGCCCCGTCCATTTATTCAGGCTTGAGGCCGCGTTCAAGCAGGGCGCGTACGGCATCCTGCGGCGACTTGTCCTGGTGGACGATGGCGTAGACTTCACGTGTGACGGGAACATCGACGCAGAGGGCAGCGGCCAGTTCGGAAGCGACCGCGCAATTCCATACACCCTCAACCGCCTGCTTGAACCCATCCATGATGGATGAGATGGGCTCGCCCCGCCCGATGCGCTCGCCGACACCGCGGTTGCGACTGTGTTGGCTGGTGCAGGTGACGATCAGGTCGCCCATCCCGCTCAGTCCCGCGAACGTCTCCTGTCTTGCCCCAAGCGCCATGCCAAGGCGGGTCATTTCCACCAGGCCGCGCGTAATCAGTGCGGCGCGCGTGTTGTCGCCAAAGCCAAGTCCGTCCGACATGCCCACCGCGATGGCGATGACGTTTTTGAGTGCACCTCCGAGTTCCGCGCCCACTACGTCATCCGACGAATATACACGGAACAGGGAGGTCGCAAAAACCTGCTGAAGCTCCTTGCTGAGTTCATGGTCCTCGGACGCCATCAGAACGGCCGTGGGTATCCTGCGCGCCACCTCCTCCGCGTGGCTGGGGCCGGACAGGGCCGCGACATGCTCCGTTCCCAGGATGGTTTGTGCGACCACGCTCATGCGTTCGTGAGAGGCTTCGTCGAGCCCCTTGGCCACGCTGACGAATCGGCAGTCGGAAGGAAACATCCCGGCGAAGGATTCGAGTACGCGGCGGAAATATCGTGTCGGGACAGCCAGCACGGCTACCTCGCACTCGCGTGCGGCCTGTCGACGGTCCGCTGTCCATGCAATCTCGCTCGGAAGCGGTATGCCGGGCAGGTAGCTCTCGTTCTCTCTTGTGGCCGCTATCTTCTCGATGACGTCTTCGAACGGCCCCCAGACGGTCACGTCATGGCCGTTGCCATGGAGGACCAGTGCGAGTGCCGTGCCCCAACCGCCGTCGCCGATCACCGTGATGCGTTTACCCATCATGCAGACTTGTCCTTCTTGAACCTGAACCGGTTCTCGGTCCCCGACAGGAGGCGTTTAATGTTGGCGTGATGGCGCGCGACAATCATGACCGCCATCAGGCTCAGCACGACCGGAACGAGCGGGGATGTGTTGTTGCAGACGGGCCCCATAATCCATGCGCCTACAGCTATGGTCAGCGCCGCGAGCATTGAGGCGAGGGAGACGTAGCGTAAGGTGAGAAAGCACACCAGCCAAATGGCCAGCCCTATACCCACGGCTGCCGGGGCGATTCCGAGTACGGCGCCTGCACTCGTCGCGACGCCTTTACCGCCCTTGAACTGCAGGAACACCGGCCAGTTGTGGCCGGCAATAGCCCCGATGCCACAAAGCAGTCTCAGTCCGTCCGCTGATCCGGCGAACCCAAGCTGCGCGGCGAGGGCCGGGAACAGGAGGACGGGAACCAGCCCTTTCAGGAAGTCGCAGGCAAACGTGAAGAGTCCCCATCCCTTGCTGATACTTCGGAACACGTTGGTCGCGCCGATATTGCCACTTCCAACGGCGCGTATGTCTACACCATTCGCTTTGGCAACCACGTAGCCGAAGGGAACGGAGCCGAGGAGGTAGGCAGCGACGGTCGACCCAAAGGTGATGAGGGCATCAGTCATGCTCGTCGTGATCGGGCGGCAGACCGACTTCATACTCGTGGTAGTCCATCAGGTGCTCGACGTCCTTGATGTTGTCGGG
The DNA here is from genome assembly GCA_016783675.1 of Kiritimatiellia bacterium. Lineage (GTDB taxonomy): Bacteria > Verrucomicrobiota > Kiritimatiellia > UBA8416 > JABMPJ01 > JABMPJ01. Next base: position 11,825 of record JADHWE010000013.1, on the reverse strand, counting down.
CTGCATGTGCAGCAGCCACCCCGCACCGTATGGATCTTCGCTGACCAATTCCGGCTTGTGATGCAGCGCGTGGTTGACATCTATTACCGTGCCCGCCACGGGAGCATGCAGATCGATGGCGCCTTCGAGTGATTCGAGTACGAGAAGCTCCTCGCCCTCCTCGAAGTGGTGGTCGTCTGGCTCAGGCAGTTCGACATGGATGATGTCGGAGAGGTGGTGTGGCACATAATCGCTGGCACCCACAATCAACGTGTCGCCTTCAACGCGAACCCACTCATGAGTAGGGGTGAACCTTGCATCTGCTGGCTCAGTCATATCGCTTACTCCCCGAAGGTTGTTTCAGTCACCGCCCTTTTTGCATCATAGAGGAACAGGGTCAAGTGACTTTTTTTGGTAAGTGCGCCGGCACGTGTCAGTGCGTGCGGCCGGGAACGTAGCTGGCGATGGCCCTCAGCGCCTCCGAACCGCTGGCATCGCACGCAGAGAGCGCCATCACCGCCTCATCAATTAGCGCATTGGCGCGCTCATGTGCGGCGTCCGGATCAACCACGCTGAGGACGGATGCCTCGTCGGGGGAGGCGCCTGTTTCAGGGGCGTCCAGCAGGTCATCCGTGATCTGGAATGCCAGGCCCAGGTTCAGCGCGTAGCGCCCCAATGCTTCAACCTGGGCCGGTGAGCCGTTGGCAGCCATGCCGCCCAGGCGGAGCGAGGCGCGAAACAGGTCGGCAGTCTTGTGCTCGTGGATAAAGGCGATCTCTTCTTCGGAAGGTTGCCGGCCGGAAAGGCCAAGATCGGCTACCTGTCCACCCACCACACCACGGCTGCCCGCCGCGACGGCGAGCTCGCGTACCATGTCGGACGCGTTCCACAGATCGGTCGGAGGCGTTCGCCCCACCAGTTCGAACGCCAGGGCCTGCAGTGCGTCGCCTGCCAGCACGGCGTTGGTTTCACCGAAGGACACATGCACGGTGGGCTTGCCGCGCCGCTCGTCGTCATCGTCCATGCACGGGAGATCGTCATGCACAAGCGTGTAGGTGTGAAGGATCTCCACGGCGCAGCCGGGGAGCAGTCCGCCTTCCGCCTCGCTTCCACACGCTTCCGCAGCGGCCATGCTCAGAATGGGACGCAGGCGCTTCCCGCCCGTGAAGACGGCGTAGCGCATCGCCTCGTGCAGAATGGTCGGTTCGATAGTCGCGGCAGGGAGCAGGTCCTCGAGGGCGGCCTCAACTTCTGCACGGCGTTTTGTGAGATAGTCTTTCAGGTCAAACATGGGGCGCGCCTGGTGTGGGGACTACAGCGATGGGGTGGCGGGTGTGATGCCGACGCGTTCCGTGTCGCGAACAAGGTCGGCCACCGACGTGACCTCCATCTTCGACATGACACGTGCGCGGTGAATCTTGATGGTCTTCTCGCTGATGTCGAGGGCGGACGCAATCTGCTTGTTGAGCAGTCCGGCGATGACATGCCGCATCACCTCGTATTCGCGCGGTGTCAACCGGTCGACGCGTTCCTGTACCTGGTCAGCGGCGGCGCGTTCGGCGTTGAGATGCTGGCCTTTCTCAATGGCCTGACCCACGGCATCGAGCAGGGCGGTCGGCATGAACGGCTTAGGAAGGAAGTCGACCGCCCCGAGCTTCATGGCCCGAACGCTGTCCGGGACTTCGCCATGCCCGGTTACAAACACGATCGGCAATTCCTTGCCCTCCCGCAGTAGATGCTCCTGGAGCTCCAGGCCGCTCAGACCCGGCATCTGGATGTCGAGTACGATGCAGGCGATCTGGTCCTCCATGCTCTTCTCAAGAAACGCTTCGGCAGAATCGAACGTCCTGACATGGTACCCCTCGGAGAGGAGCAATTTCGCTATTCCCGAGCGAACCGAGTCGTCGTCATCGACAACGTACACCGCTCTCTCTTCTTCTGTCGGAGTTATCTCACCCATCAGTCACCTGACTCCATGCTTTTGTTTTCGTCGGATGTCGGGTCCGTATTTAGCAAAGTATCGAACGGCTTCACATGAGACCTAAGGACTATATGCAGCCATGCCGCCTGTCGCGTATACTCTAGGTCGAAGGTGTAACTAGTACAAGGAAACTATTAGCGATGGGCAGACTTGAAAAACGACAGGCAGGCGCGGTGTCCGCCAGCGTCCTCGGCGTTGTACTCCTGGTCTCTGCCGTGCTGCTGACTTTAATGGAGCGTGGTGGTTATGTGGCTTTGGTCGTCGGTGGCCTGGGCGGGTGTGTCCTGGTGGCCGGTGTAGTCGCCAATGCCCGTGTTTCCAGTGAGATGATCCACGAAGGCCGCCGCTAATTGCCGTTGTGATCTCCCCCCTCTTCCGCTATGGTGCCTCCACACTAAGGAGTTTGCCATGGTTCCATTACTCATCATCATCGGTATCATTGTCGTCCTGGGGCTGGCTGTTGCCGGCATGTACAACACGCTGGTGCGCCTCAGAAACCGCTTCAAGAACGCCTTTGCCCAGATCGACGTTCAGCTGAAACGTCGGTACGACCTCGTGCCGAACCTGGTCGAGACGGCCAAGGCCTACATGCAGCACGAACGCGAAACCCTGGAGGCCGTGATCGCCGCGCGCAACCAGGCCGCATCGGCCAACGAGAAGGCGGCCGCGGCACCGGGTGAGCCGGGCGCCATGGCCGGGCTGCTGGGCGCCGAGGCGGCGCTTACCGGTGCGATGGGCAAGCTGTTCGCCCTGGTCGAGAGCTATCCCGATCTCAAGGCCAACCAGAATATGTCGCAGCTCATGGAAGAGCTGACCTCGACCGAGAACAAGATCGCCTTCTCGCGCCAGTCCTACAACGATGCGGTTATGACCTACAATACGGCACGTGAGACTTTTCCCACGGTTCTGATCTCCGGCCCGCTCGGCTTCGGTGAAGCCGCGCTGTTCGAAGTCTCATCCGAGGCCGAACGGGAAGCCGTGAAGGTGGAATTCTAACGCAGGGCTCTGCCTGGTATGGACTTCTTTGAGAGCCAGGATGTTGCACGGCGTAAGACGTCGTTGCTGGTGGCCTATTACGTGCTGGCCGTCGCCCTGATCATCGTCGGGGTCTACTTCGCGTTCGCGTTCACCTTCCTCGGTGTTGCCGCCAAGAGTGGCGGTGAGGTCGAGGTCGCCCGGCTCTGGAACCCGATGTTGGCGCTCTGGGTGATGGGTGGCACGCTGGTGGTGGTTGTCATCGGGTCTCTCTTCAAGATCGCACAGCTCTCGTCAGGCGGCGAAGCCGTGGCGCGTATGCTGGGCGGGCGCCTGGTCGATCCGGGAACCGCCGATGCGCGGGAGCGCAAGGTGCTCAATGTCGTCGAGGAAATGGCTATTGCCTCCGGTGTGCCGGTCCCGCCCGTCTTTCTTATGGACGACGCGTCGATCAATGCGTTTGCGGCCGGGCTTACGCCCTCGAACGCTGTCATCGGTGTCACCCGTGGCTGCATCGAGCAGCTTTCGCGCGACGAACTCCAGGGGGTGATGGCGCACGAGTTCAGTCACATTCTGAATGGCGACATGCGGCTTAACATCCGCTTGATCGGTGTATTGCACGGCATCCTGGTTATTGCCCTTATTGGCTATGGTGTTGTCCGCGCGACCGCGAGTACGCGTCACCGAAGTCGTTCGTCCAACAGCAAAGGGGGCGGCAACCTGCCGATCGTGGTTCTCGGGTTGGTCCTGATGGCGGTCGGATATATCGGTGTCTTCTTCGGTAAGCTGATTAAGAGCGCCGTGTCGCGGCAGCGGGAATTCCTGGCCGACGCATCGGCGGTTCAGTTCACGCGCAACCCGCAGGGGATCGGCGGGGCGCTCAAGAAGATTGGTGGCTGGACTGGAGGATCACGCATCGGCAACTCGCACGCGGAGGAAGCCAGTCATTTCTTCTTTGCCAATGGTCTACGCAACTCCCTCTTCAGCCTGATGGCAACCCATCCGCCACTTGAGGATCGCATCCATCGCATCGATGCGTCGCTGCTGGCGGGAGTAGAAACCGGCACGACAGAGCCGTCCGCGACGGCGGCCCCCGAAGTGGCTGGCGTCAGCGGCATGGCTTCATTTGCCGTGGAGCCGGAGCAGGTGGTGGCGTCGGTCGGCGCACCGGACGCCGATCACCTGGCTTATGCGCGGCAGTTGCTGGCCCACTTGCCCGCCGCCGTCAGCGAGGCCGTTCACACGCCGGTCGGTGCCTCGGCGACTGTTTACCTGCTCCTGGTGGACCGCAAGGAAGACGTGCGTCGCCGCCAGCTTGACTGGTTGCGTCAACATGCCGGTGCGGCCGTCCTGGACGTGATGGATACGCTCGGAGACGCCGTGACCGGTTTAGGGGCGGCCAAGCGCCTGCCCGTAGCCGACATGTGTGTTGTGGCGTTGCGATCGTTGAGTCCGGGCGACTACGCTGTCTTCTCCGGCAACGTGCGCAAGCTGGTGCAGGCCGACCAGCAGGTCGACCTGTTCGAGTATGCCCTGCAGCGCATGTTGGAGCGGAGCCTGGAGCCCGTGTTCAAGAAGGTGACCGCGAAGGCCATCCACCACAAGACGCTCGAGTCCGTGCAGGACGCGTCTGCCGCACTGCTTTCCTGTCTGGCCTATTGGGGGGCGGACGATGCGGACGAGGCGGAGCGCGCCTTCCGTGCCGGCGCATCGCGGTTGGGGCTGACACTCACGCTGGTGCCGCTCGATGCATGCGGATTAGACTCCGTCGATGCTGCGCTTGATGCGCTGGTCGGCGCCACCCATGCCATTCGTAAACAGGTCCTCGATGCGTGTATTCACTGTGTGGCGTCAGATAATCGCGTCACGGTCGAGGAAGCCGAACTGATCCGGGCCGTAGCCGATGCGCTCGAGTGCCCGATGCCGCCGCTCTTTGGGTGATTTTCCTGTTTGCGCTTGAGGAGCACAGTCGTTAGTCTGCTGCCAATTAGTTTAAGAACCCTGAGGGAAGTGTTGGAGGAGAGAAACATGCAGAAAATATCCGTAGCGGTTTTGATTGTAATCACGTTCGCCATGCTGGTGTCCCCGGCTGCAGCGCAAGGGCATCGCGTCGGGGCCGGTATTAACATCTTGTCGCCCATTGGTGATATGGATGATGGTTCCGGGGGCTACGTCTCCTACATGTTCGACATATCCGACATGCTGGCAACGTATGTGGGGATCAGCCGCGTATCCGGTGACTATGATCTCGTCATTGACGAGGTCCAGTACAAGGGCTCGTACGAGTCCACGGAAGTGGAAGCGGCCTTTCTTGTCCAGTGGCAGATGGCCGCCTTGACTCCCTACGCGGGCGTTGGCGGTGGGTTTACCGATATCACGTTCGACGACATGAATGTCGGTGACAAGCTCTCGCTGTTCTATGCGTTTGGATTGCTCTTCCCTGTGGGCGATAACCTGAGCCTCGAGGCCAGTGCCCGCCTGAACTACCTGCGTCCACGCAGCTACAGACCGACGAAAGAGACGATCGACATGGACGGATGGCTTTTCCGTCTTGGTGTTACGTGGGACTTCTAGAGGGCTAGGCCCTCTTTCTCACGGCCGCGGCCAGCGTCTCCAGCAGTGTGACGGTGTTGTCCCACCCCAGGCAGGCATCCGTGATGCTTTGCCCGTAGACCAGGGGCTGGCCTGCCACTACGTCCTGGCGACCTTCCACGAGGTTGCTTTCGATCATCACACCGAACACTGTGTCGTCGCCGGCGGCAATCCGGTCGGCCAGCGCGGTCCCAACGACGGGCTGATTGGCGGCATCTTTCTCGCTGTTGCCGTGGCTGCAGTCGACCATCAGGCGGGGGTGCAACCCGTTCTTCTCGAGCAGGGCGGACGCCGCCGCAAGGCTCTGTGCGTCGTAGTTCGGTTTCTCGCCCCCGCGCATGATGACATGGCAGTCCTCGTTGCCGCGGGTCGAAACGATCGCCGCCACACTCTGTTTTGTCACCGAGAGGAAATGGTGCGGATGACGCGCCGCCTCGATGGCATCAACCGCCACCTGTACATTGCCGTTGGTGGCATTCTTGAACCCGACCGGGCAGGACATGCCGGAAGCCAGTTCACGATGCACCTGGCTCTCCGTGGTGCGGGCCCCGATGGCGCCCCAGCTCACGAGGTCGGCCAGGAACTGCGGCATGATCGTGTCGAGAAACTCGCAGCCGGCCGGCAATCCCATGTCGGCCAGCTCGCACAGGAGCCCGCGGGCCATCCGAAGCCCCTTGTTGATCTTGAAACTACCGTCGATGAACGGATCGTTGATCAGCCCCTTCCACCCCACGCTTGTGCGCGGTTTCTCGAAATAGACGCGCATGACAATAAGCAGCTCATCTGCCAGGCGGCTGGCCTGTTCGTGAAGCAAGCCGGCATATTCTACCGCGGCCTTCGGATCGTGCATAGAGCAGGGCCCCACCACCGCGACCAAGCGTTGATCCTCCCCGCGAAGACAGCGGCCAATCGCCCTGCGCGTACTGGCCACTGTTTCGGATCCCTCGTCACTGATCGGCGCCTCCTCCATCAGGATTGCCGGAGGAATCAGGGGATTCAGTGCCGCAATTCTCAGGTCGTCAGTGTTCCGATGCATCTCAATCTCCCCGTAATTCGCCTCGTACTGTGCCCCAACGCCCGTATAAGTGCAAGAAGGGATGGGGGGCGCCTGACCTCATTGCTGCATGGGTCAAAAATGTATCCATGCACAACTTAAGATACATAAATGTATAATGCTGGTCCTGTATCTCTGTCTTGAGTGTTGGTACATGTGATTTATAAACAGCTCATTTGCAGTGCATTATAAAAGGTCATATGGAAAGAGGGGCAGGTTGGCACGTGGATTGCAATAGGGTGGGCTATCGAGAAGCGGTCTTGTTTTACAACACTAACAATGGGGAGGAAACAGATGAGACTCAATAGATCGATGAAGTGGGTAGTGGTGCTCGCCATGATGGCGAGCGCATCAGTGGGAATGGCAGCGGAGGCATCGGTGTCGCTTGATGTCGCCAGCGCCTACGTGTTCCGGGGAGCGACCTTCAATGACGGACTGGTTGCGCAGCCTGGCCTTGAGGTCAGTGGTCTGCCCGTGACAGTGGGTGTCTGGGGTAACTTCGATAGTGGCGACTACGATGAGACACTCGAAGAGAACGAGTTCTCAGAGGTCGACATCTACGCGTCGTATGACATCCCGGTTGAAGCCGTGGCTCTTTCAGTGGGCTACACGGAGTACCTATATCCGGGTGCCGAAGCTGTGGCCGATCGTGAAGTGTCGCTGAGTGCCGGACTCGACGTGGCATTGGCCCCGTCGGTTGCGGTCTACTACGGCGTCGATGGTGGCATTGAGGATAGCCTCTATGCCGAAGCCGGCATCGAACACGAATTCACCGTTGGTGAGGACCTCGGTGTTGAGCTGGGCGCAACCGTCGGATACATGGATGTCGATGGTGGTGAGGCCGGGTTCTCACATTACACGGCCAGTGTTGGTGCCAGCTACGGTTGCGTTGGTGCGAGCGTTACGTACATCGGTGAGATGGACGACGATATCCTTGGCGACGCCTACGATGTGGACGTTGTAGGTATGCTGAGTGTCGGCCACGATTTCTAGGAAGCCTGAAACATGACCCCCGCGGGGCGGTGGGTGCTGTCGCAACGATGGCCCCATCGCCCCTTTTTGCGTGCCGCCCCATTCAGGCCACCACCCCGGCCTTGAGCATGCGCCGCAAACCAGAGCGTCAATGGGTCCCCACCCCGGCCTTGAGCATGCGCCGCAAACCAGAGCGTCAATGGGTCCCCACCCCGGCCTTGAGCATGCGCCGCAAACCAGAGCGTCAATGGGTCCCCACCCCGCTTGTCGGGGTGGAGCCAAAGATCCCCCCCGCTTCGAATCCCTCAGCCGCCCTCGCTGAGGCGCTTCTTGTCTTCGGCATTGAACATGGCATGGGCTTCGCGCAGGATGGCCGGCAAGCGGTCCACGAAGTGGTAGTGCCGCAGCTCCCGCTTCAGCATGTCCCAGTCCACATCCAGTACCTTCCCTCCCGGGAACCAGTGGCCGCCGCTTCCCAGCAGGTTGTAGCGCATCTTGCCGTACTCCACCATGTCGAAGGCCTTGGCCATCGTGTACATGCGCAGAATATGATAGAGCGGTACCTCCTTCGGAGCGTTGACTATTGTCGGCAGCCCTTGTTGCCACGTGGCGGCCCAGTCTGCGCCGAGCGCTTCCACGGCGGCGTACTCGAGCCGTCGCATGACCTGTCCAAGCCCAACCATCGCATCCTTGATCAGCGGCAGAATCTCCAGGTGTGCATCGAAGTCAGTCGGCCGGGCCGCTCCGATGCTGAGGGTATGCACTTCGGCATGTCCGAGACAGAAGAGATCGTTGAAACCCATGGGCGTGAGAGGGGAACAGAGACGAACCAGCTTCTCGGGTGGGTCGAAGAGCTTGCCGCCCTTTTCGGATGGGCTGATGATGAAGACGCCCATGTCGCGTTCACTGGCCGACAGCACGGCCGGCCAGTTGATCTGGTCAAAGTAATACCAGTGCAGGTTAACGTAGCTGAACTCGTCCGTCTGAACGGCCGCCAGGACCGCATCCGTCGGCCCATGCGTGGAGAATCCGACGTGCCGCACGAGGCCCCGATCCTGCAGCTTGCGGCAGGCCGACAGCGTGCCCCCCCGCAGCACCTTGTCCAAGATCTCGTGCGTATTGATGCCATGAATGCCCAGAAGGTCGACATAGTCGAGCTGGAGATTCTTGAGCGAGGTCTCGAAAGCTTCCAGAAACTCATCCTCGCTGTCCTTCGGGCCGACCTTTGTCTGAACAATGATCTCTTCCCTGGGGAACGACGGCAGCACGAGACCGAGCTGGTATTCGCTTGTGCCGTACCCGCGGGCCGTCTCGAAATGGTTGATCCCGAGCTCGAACGCGCGCTGAATCGTGGCCTCGGTGTTGGCCTGCCCTTTCGGGTCGACCTTCTGGCCCTTCGCCAAATCGTTCCACGCCTGCTGATACCGCATGCCGCCACATGTCAGCACAGGCATCCGCAAATCTGTACGTCCGAACCGTCGATACTGCATAAACGCTTTCTTCTCCCTGAGAACCCCGAAGGGACGAAACAGCATAGCGATGCCGCAGGTAGAGTCAAGCGCCGGAAAATGTACGAAAAGTCGAGGATTCGGAGCTGAGACCGGAACGCGCACTTGTTCTCGGATGCGGGTTGTGTCATAAACGCGCGAACAGTGGAGGAGAGATGCAGGGACACGAGATCAAAGTGACGTTCCAACCTTCCGGGCGTAGCGTGTATGTTCTGCCCGGCACGGTCCTTCTTGAGGCCGCCGGCCGCGCCGGCGTCATTCTGCAAACGCCGTGCGGAGGCAAGGGCACATGCGGCAAGTGTCGCGTGCGCCTGATGGATGCGCCCCTCAAACCCTCTCCCGCCTCGGTCGGCACTCTCTCGCCGGAGCAGGTCGAGCAGGGCTATCGGCTGGCCTGCTGCACGCCGGTCGATGCCCCCATGGTAGTTGAAGTTCCTCCCGAGTCCACGTTCGAGAGCCAGCAACAGATCCTGACCGACGACAGTGGAACAGAAGTCGAGATCTCTCCACTCGTCCATAAGCGTTGCTTCGAGCTGCCTGAGCCTTCCTGCGAGGACCCGCGCGCCGACCTGGTGCGTCTACAGGAAGTTCTCGGTGATATCGATGTGTCGCCCGAGCTGATGCGTCAGCTGCCGGCCTTTCTGCGCACCAATGAATGGAAAGGCATGGCCGTGCTCTCGAACAACCACCTCGTGGCGCTTGAGCCGGGCGATACGACCGGTGATGGCTACGGTGTGGCCGTGGACCTGGGGTCGACAACCGTGGTCGGCAAGCTGTTCGACCTGGTGTCTGGCCGTGAGTGCGGCGTGGCTTCCGAGATTAACCCACAGGTCGCGTTCGGCGATGATGTGATTTCGCGCATTATGCACGTGCGCGAGAACGAGGATGGGTTGACCGCACTACAGTCAGCCGCCGTGGAATGTCTGAACACCATCGTTCAGAAACTCGTCGCCCAAGCCGATATCCGCACAGACGAGGTCTATGAGATCGTACTGGCCGGCAACTCAACCATGCAGCAGATTCTGTGCGGCTACGATCCATCGGCCCTGGGTGAAGTTCCGTTTGTACAAGCCTTCGAAGAGGCCCAGATTCTCGCGGCCTCCGACCTGGGGCTGGATGCGAATCCGGCCGCGGAAGTCTACGTGTTTCCGCAGATCGGCAGTTTCGTGGGCGGCGATACGGTTGCCGGTATTGTTGCGGCGCGCTTGGATCGGTGGAACGAACCCGTTCTGTTCGTCGATATCGGGACCAATGGCGAGATCGTCCTGGCAAACGGCGACCAGTTGCTTGCGACGTCGACGGCGGCCGGACCGGCCTTCGAAGGCGCTCGCATCCGGCAGGGGATGCGCGCAACAGCCGGGGCGATCGAGAAGGTGCTTATACGGGATAACGTAGCCGTCAACGTGATCGGCGACGTCGCCCCGGCGGGACTGTGCGGGACGGCGCTGATCGACGCCGTAGCGGACCTGTTGCGTGCGGATATCATTGACGAGACGGGGCGCATCCTGCCCGTCGAGGAGCTGCCCGAGGGCGTGCCCGAAGCCCTGCAGGCGCGGCTGATCACTGAAGGCAACGAGACCCGTTTCGTTCTGGCTTCGACAGATGAAGCCGCGGGCGACGAGGCCATCTGTCTGTGGCAGAAAGACGTGCGCGAACTACAACTCGCTGCCGGTGCGGTACGCGCCGGTATCCAGATCATGCTGCGCCGTGTGGGGGTGGAGCCCGACGCCATTCACCGGGTCCTGCTGGCCGGTGCGTTCGGCAACTTCATCCGCCGCAGCAACGCACGTCGGATCGGTCTGCTCCCGCAAATCTCGTGCGACCGCATCCGTTTCATCGGCAACGCGGCCTCCCTGGGGGCCAAGCTCGTCCTGCTTTCCGACCGCGAACGTGCCTACGCGGCACAGTTGCAGGAGCAAACCGAACACATCGACCTGTCACTCGACCCCGAGTTCCAAATGGAATTCGGCATGGCCATGATCTTCCCCTCCTCCGATATCGATGACCTGAAGTTTTGCCATAAGAGATGATTGCGGTGGTTGCTGGGAAATCCTAGCGTTTCGGGCGGTGGATAGCGAAAAATGCCTCGCTGGCGATTTTTCGTCTTTTTTTGCCTTGACTCTTATATGTGGTATAATAATACTGCATGTAAGAACAATGAAGACGGCCTCACAGATCAGTCGTATTCGCCAGCGCATCGCCCACCTCGTTGGCGAACGGCGGGACGCCGAGAAAGTCCTGCTGCAGAGCCCCCCTCTGCTGAGGGGCAGCTTCAGTGAAGTGCGGCGCACCTGCGGTCACGCCGGCTGCAAGTGCACGCGCGGAGAGAAACACGTCTGTCGGCAGTTGTCCGCCAGTGTCGAAGGCCGGACCCGCACCTGGAACGTGCCGCAACGGTATGCCGCGAAGGTCCAACGGCTGACGGAGAACTACCGGCGGTTCCGTCGCGCCCGAGCCGTCTTGGTGCGTGTCAACCGACAGATAGTGGAACTGATCAACGAACTGGAGGCGGCTCGAACCGTGCCGGGATTTCGTGATGAGTCCGGGAGTCAAAAAGGCTAAGCAGAAACGTGCAGCTCAGCGCCGGTCGGCGAAGCAGGCCGAGCGGAAGCGGCTGAGTCGGGAGCGTCCGTACGTGGCTTGGAAACATCTCACGCGCAACCAGAAAGAAGTCGCCAAGCGTCTGGCGCACGGTGAAGGGTGCGATTACGTCCATGACGGCTCCTGGGGGTTCTTCGACCGGTTCATGCTTTTCCTCAAGGGC
>JADHWE010000063.1 GCA_016783675.1 Kiritimatiellia bacterium | reverse complement strand
ACCTCTGCGCATCATCTGCCACAGTGGAAACGGGGCTTTTCGCTCGCCCCTCGAGAATCTACGCCGTATCCTAACCCTCTGTGAAATGCTCGGATCGAACGCCGTGGCGGCAAAGGAAGATCCTAACAAAGTAGAACTACTTTGGAGGCATTCACCTGGTGGCAGACGAGGCGAGCGACTACAACCGCAGGACCTCGCAGTGGGTCATAGACCACGTCCGGGAAAATGACGCTATCCTGACGGACGAGACCCCTTCCTACTGCTGGTATCTGCGCTATCACACGCACGCCCGTCTGATCCGTCTGCCGCAGGCAAAGCCCGCAGACATCGTCGAAGCCATCCAGACTGTGCGACGCAACGGCGGACACGTACTGGCCACACCGGACGTCTTTGCGAAGGACAACGGAAAACACCACGCTTCAGATCCTGAGCCCGAGTATGTCACCCGAGTGCGAGCAGCCCTGCGCCCGCTGTTCGTCCCGGTCTCGCACAACCGGTTCGGCAATGTGTGGCTGTTCCGGCCCGAACAGGCGGCTCAGTAAGCGCCCTTGGCGAAGAGCACAACCCAGACCGTCCGCAGCAGGATTTTGATGTCCAGCACCCAGCTCTGGTTGCGCAGGTAGTAGACATCCAGGATGCACATGTTGTGGAAGTCGAGGTCGCTTCGACCCGACACCTGCCACAGGCAGGTCAATCCCGGCATCCCGCCATGTCGACTGTAGTGCCAGTCTTCGTAGTAGTTCTCGAAATCGCGGCGCGGCAAGGGACGAGGACCCACAAAGACCATTCGCCCCAACACGACGTTTACGAGCTGGGGGAGCTCATCCAGGCTGAACCGGCGCAGGAAGCGCCCCACCAGCGTCACACGCGGGTCCTTCCTTATCTTGAACAAGCCTTCACCCGACTCGTTGAACTCCTCAACCTGCGCCTGCAGCTCATCGGCCCGCTCGTGCATCGTGCGGAACTTGTACATCCTGAATGGTTCACGGTTGACCCCGATACGCTCCTGTACGAAAAGCACCGGACCCTTACTTGTGAGGCGCACCGCCAGGGCAATCAGCCCCATCAGCGGGGCCAGTGCACCCAAAGTCAACACGCCAAACAGCAGCGTCAGTATCCGACTGATCTTGCGCCGCTCCCAGTCGATCGGAGGCACATCGAAGTGTACGAGCGGCACACCGTAGATGTGGTCTGAGGGCATGTGACCCTGGTCGACCACAACTTCCAGTTCGCTGGTCAGGATCTTAACCGGTATACCCAGCTTCTCAGCCATTTCGAGCACAAGAATCACGTGCGCCACGTTCAGGTTCTGCTCGGCACAGATGATCATGTTGGCATCGTGCTCGTGCGCCGCATTCTCCAGGTTGCGAAGGAAGGGCTCCGTGAGCTCACCTTCCTGCCGGTGCATGCGGTGGACCACCTCCAGCCCGTGCGGATGGACTGTTTCGATCAAACCACAGATGAAGTCCGCCTCCCTGCCCTGCCCCGCCACCACGGTGCGCCACCGATCGATACCCCAGCGCTCCCGGGCCCAACTCAACAGCGACACCATCCACACCCGGAAGCCCACACAGAAGAAGCAGTTCAGGAACAACAGCGTTGCAAAGAAACTGCGCGGGTGGAACACGTTGCGACGCAAGTAGAAGTACGTGTAGAAGAGTGCCAGGGCGGTGACATTCGAGACCACCACGTTCCACGCCAGGGGCTGTCGCCTGATAAACCGGCGTCCGCTGTATAGGTTGCGCAATGCGTAGATCACGAACAGGGTCAGTGACAGGAATAGAATAATGCGAGGCGCCCTGGCGTAGTAGAACATCTCCAAGACGGTTCCCACATCGCCGGTCTCCCTCACACGAAGGCTGCGATTCAAGATGGTGAAGAACCTCTCGCCCCACAAGCTGTGGAACCGGACGAACATCGTCGTATAATACGCCGCCACCACGGCAAAGAAGTCCGATGCCAGCAGGAACAGCCAAAGGTGCCGTATACGGTTATCTCGCATCTGGCTACCCTAACAGGATCCAGCCCTGCGAGACAAGCTCACGCGAACCCGGCAGACACATGTCATACAGAGCGACGATCGTCGCGCTGTATGGCATGTGTCACGTCGTTGCTTCCTGGCTATCCGACAGAAAAGGGCTCGCATCCTGGTGTGGCTGGGCTACCATGCCCGGCATGTGGACTTTGGAGACAGTCCAGAAGGTCGCCGCCGTCGATTCTGCCGTGTGGGTGGACGTCCTGCGCCTGATGGTGTTGGCGCGTAAGGTCGACGAACAGGTGATCCGGCTGTGTCGCCAGGGCCAGATTCGCGGCAGCTCGTTCACGGGCATTGGCCAGGAGGCCATCAGTGTCGCCGTGGCTGTGGCAGGCGAGCCGGACGACCTCTTTGCACCGTGTATTCGCAACGTGGCCCTTCACTTGGGACGCGGTGAAACGCCGCTTGGCATAATGCGCCAGGTCCTGGCCCGCCCCGATGGCCCGACCGGCGGCCGCGACGGCAATATCCACCACGGGCGGCTCGAGAACGGCGTCTATGCCATGATCTCCCATCTCGGGGCAATGATCTCGGTCGTCGCCGGTGGCGTCATGGCAAAGCGCCGCCACGGCAAGGATGCCGTCGGCGTCGCTTTCGTCGGCGACGGCGCCAGCAGCACGGGCGACTTCCATGAAGCGATGAACTTTGCCGCCGTGTTCAAGGTTCCCGTGCTGGTCATCATCGAAAACAACCATTACGCCTATTCAACACCCAACTCCCGCCAGTTTGCCTGTCGGCACCTCGTTGACCGCGCCGTTGGCTACGGGATCGAGGGCCTGTCGGCCGACGGCAACAATGCAGCGGAGATGTATGTCACGGTGCGCGGCATAATGGATGACATCCGGACGAACCCGCGCCCGGTGCTGCTGGAAGCCGAGACGATGCGGATGCGCGGACATGGTGAGCATGACGATTTCAAGTATGTCCCGGAGGAACTCCTGCTGCTCTACCACCGACGCGACCCCATCAAGCTTGCCCTACGCGCCATGAAGGCTGCGAAACTTATGGATGACAGCGCTTTTTCCGCCATGGAAGCCGAGATCGAGGCGGAGATCAGCCAGGCCGCAAAGCAGGCCTTGTCCGAAACGGAGCCTTCACCCGACACCTTAACGCAAGGGGTCTATGCCGATGCGTGAGATCACCTATCTCCAAGGCATTCACGAGGGGCTGCAGCACGTGCTGGAGCACGACCCCGAGTCTGTACTGTTTGGGCAGGATGTTGGCGCTTTTGGCGGTGCGTTCAAGCTGACCGCAGGCCTGCAGGCTGAGTTCGGGGAGCACCGGGTATTCGACACCCCTATCTGTGAGTCCGCTATGCTTGGCTGCGCTATCGGCATGGCCACCCAGGGCATGCACCCCATCGTGGAAATGCAGTTTGCGGACTTCATCACTACGGCTCTGCACCAGATTCTCAACAACGCAGGAACGCGCCACTATCGCACCGGCAACGCCGTTCCGATCGTCGTTCGAGCACCCAGTGGCGGCGGCAGTGGCGGCGGTCCGTTCCATTCGGAAGAACTCGAGACCTTCTTCTGTCACATGCCCGGCGTGAAGGTCGTCTACCCCGCCTTTCCTTCCGATGCGCGCGCAGCCATTGTTGCGGCCGTGACCGATCCAAACCCCGTAATCTACATGGAAAACAAGACCTGTTACCGGTCAGTCAAGGAACAGGTGGATGACCGCATTGCCCCCCTACCCCTCGGCAAGGCGCGCGTGCGGCGGCGCGGCGAGGATGCTGTCGTTATCGCCTATGGCGCCATGGTGCATGAAGCCTTGCGTGCGGCCGCAGAGCTGCAGGAGTCTGACGGGTACGAGATCACGGTGGTCGACCTGCGGTCCCTGAAGCCCTATGACCTCGACACAATCCTTGCCGCCACTGCGGCGACGGGTCGCGTCCTGGTGGTCAGCGAAGGCTGGAAGACCTGCGGTTTCGCGGCAGAGATTTCGGCGGCTATCACCGAGACCGGTTTCCATCTCCTGGATGCACCTGTGCAGCGCCTGACGGCGCCGGATGTCCCCATCCCTTTCGCGGCCACGCTGGAAACACGCTACCGTCCCGGTGCCGGCGACATCGCCGTAGCCCTGCGCGATTTGATTGAGTTTTGAGGGAGAATGGAACAATGGAATACTGGAATATTGGAACCATGCCCCCCCTCATTCCACTATTCCCTCATTCCACTATTCCAATGCCCCTCTGATGCTAATGGAGTAAGCAAATGAATACGATACCGGTCCTTATGCCGCACATGGGGCAGAGCATTGCCGAAGGCACCGTGGTAAAGTGGCACAAGGCTGCCGGTGACACCGTGCAGGCGGATGACCTGCTGGTCGAGGTGGAAAGCGATAAGGTCACCTTTGAAGTCGGCAGCCCGGTAAACGGCACTGTGGGCTCCATAACCGTTGATGAAGGTGGCATGGCCAACGTTGGCAGCGCCATCGCCACGATCGAGACGGAAGAAGAGGTCGCCGCGGGTCAATCTGCCACCGCAGCACAGCGCGGTCCTTCAGAGGAGCCTTCGCAAAGCGTCGAGACCTATGAACACCCCACTGACGCTTCCGACCAGGCCGACATCCCGACGGAACTGCCCGACACGGCGCGCGACTGGCTGTCGCCGAGCGTAGCCCGCCTGGCGCTCCGCCACGAAGTGAGCATGGCGGAACTGGAGTCGCTGCGAGGCACCGGACGCAACGGCCGTGTGACACGCCGTGACCTGATCGAACACCTCGCGACCCGCACGGGCACGGCGGGCCTCCCCGGCACATCATCGACGCGTGATGAGGTGAATGTCGACACGCTCAAGGAACATGGACGCGTCGTTCCCATGTCCGCGATCCGCCGCAGCATTGCCGACCACATGGTGCAGTCCATCCACACCAGCGCGCATGTCACCATGGTTCATGCCATCGACATGACCGAGCCGGTGGCCCTGCGCGACAGCATCAAGGCAGATTTCCTGGAGCAGCACGGCTGCAAGATCACCTACACCGCTATTATGATCTACGTTACCGGTCGTGTGCTGCGCAGGTTCCCGAACGTGAACGCATCCGCCTTTGGTTCATACATCCTGCAGCGCGACGCCATCAATGTTGGCTGCGCCGTGGCCCTCTCGGACGAAAGTCTCGTTGTCCCGGTTATCCGTAACGCTGACACACGCTCGCTGCCCGAGATCGCAAAGGAACTGGACCGACTGGTGCACCTGGCCCGCAATCGCGAGCTGGACCGTGAAGATGTTGAAGGGGGGACATTCACGATCTCAAACTTCGGCACATTCGGCTCTCTCTTCGGCACCCCAATCATCAATCAGCCGCAGGTCGCCATTCTCGGTATGGGGGCCATTACCAAGCAGCCTGTACCCGACGGCGACTCGTTCCGCTTTGCCGACACGCTCTATCTCAGCCTCTCGTTCGACCACCGCGTCATTGACGGCGCCATGGCCGGCCGGTTCTTTCTAGGCATACAGGAGGGCGTCATGGCGCTCGGACCTGATGATTTTTGTATGATTGCAAGCAGGGAGTAGACATGACTGAGACAAAGGCCCCCACCCCAACACCCGCCTATCTCTGGTTCGACACCGAGTTCACCAGCCTGGACCCCAGCCAGGCGCGCCTCCTGCAGGTGGCGCTGCTGGTAACCGACATCAACCTTAACCGCCTCACGCCGCCCGAGGACGACATCAATCTCTGCATTGCACTCGAACCGGGCGCCAAGGTCAGTGGCTGGGTGGAAGAAAATCTGCCTGACTTGCTCAAGCAGTGCAGATCCGATGCGGCAGTTCCCATCGCCGAAGCCGACCACGCACTCGCGACACTAGTTGACCAGGCAGTGGGTACAGCCGCAAAGGACATTGCCGATCGCCCCGTCCTCGCCGGCAATGCCGTCCACATGGACCTGCTTATGGCCCGACTCTTTCTGCCGGAGTTTGAGAAGCGCCTTCACTACCGGTTGCTCGATGTCTCCACGCTCAAGATTCTCTGGAACGATCGGAACCCCGGTCAGGCGTTTGACAAGGATACGCCAGGCGTTGTCGCGGCAGAACTTCCTGAAGGCATCGCGCCGCCTCCCGGTGAGGCCCATGATGCCTACTACGACATTCACGCCTCGCTGGCCGAGATGAACTACTACCGCACCCGGTTGCTCGCATGATACGCCGCATCACCAGAGTCATGATCGTCCTGCTGATCCTTACAGGAGTAGCCAATGGGGTTGAAACGGTGGCCGCTATCAGCCCGGTTCACGAGGCCGCACGCTACCTCATCCAAATCTGTGATGCCACCGGACAGTTTGAATACCGCGTCAACACAGATCCCTCTGTGCGCGTCACACCCAAGTACAACATTCTACGCCATGCCGGGACCGTCTACTCGCTCTGTATGTATGAGGATCGGTACCCGACCGCGCTTACCCGGGCTGCGGTTGCCCGGGCCGTGGGTTTCATGCAGCGCAATGCGATCGGCGGCGTCGGCAGCCACACCAACATGCTGGCCGTGTGGTCGCGTCCGGAAATCAACCTCGGTGACGACCCGCTCCAGGCCAAGCTCGGGGGCACCGGACTGGGACTCGTCGCCCTGACCAGCGCCCACCGCGTGGGGGCCATAGAGGCCGATCTGGGCCAGCTACGGAAGCTGGCCGAATTCATTCGTTACATGCAGGAGAAGAATGGGCGCTTCGTCTCGAAGTACATCCCCAGTGAGGGCGGGCGTACGGATTTCTGGGCCTCACTCTACTACCCCGGCGAAGCCGCGCTTGGGTTGATTATGCTTTATGAGATAGACCCTAACCCCGCCTGGCTCGATGCCGCCATGCGCGCCCTGCTCTATCTCTCGACCAGTCGCCACGGAGACAAGGACCTGCCGCCTGACCACTGGACGCTACTTGCGATGCACCGGCTTCTCCGCTTACCCCGTTCTTTTGAGCGCAAGCGCCAGTACGAGGTCCTCGAAGCACATGCCGCCGAGTTGTGCCACAGCATCATCGCCGTCCGCGCGATGAACACGCGCACCGTAGGTTTCACCGGTGACGGACGCACCTGCGCCTCGGCTACGCGGCTGGAAGGGCTGATTGCCGCCCTACCCCTGCTTTCGGACCCGCGCTTGCGTGCTCGCACGCAGCACGCCGTTGACCAGGGAATCGAATTCCTTCTTGGAACACAGTTGCGCAGCGGCTTCTGCGCCGGCGGGTGGCCGCGCGCAGCGCGGAAGCTGCCCAAGGGGCACTCAGGATACACCAGCAGCTTCAACCGCCGCGCAACCGAGGTGCGAATCGACTACGTGCAGCACGCCATGTCCGCGCTGTTGATGTACGAGGCCGTGAAGCCCGGTCACTGATCGCGCAGCTCCTTGCTCGCATGCTCCAGGACGCGGCGTTCTCGCGCCGTCAGGCTTCCCACCCCTTGCACCAGGATCTTGTCGAGCAGACGATCGATCTCTTCCATGCTGACAGTCTCATCCTCGGTCTCATCCTCCGGCACGTGGTATTGAACGGTCAGGCGGGGGCGCATCCGTGCGCTCCGCATGGCACCGCCAACAACATCCGCCAGGGATCGCCGCAAGGATCGGTTGGCACCTGCGCGCGCCTGCCGCAGGAGTTGGGCGCCGAACCAGTAGCCCGCCAGGCCGCCGGCGAGATGAGCCGCGTGGGCCACGTTTCCATCGCCAAACATCAACACCAGCGAGATGGCGGCCAGGATCAATGCCAGTACGCGGGCACGCAGGGTGATGGGGAGGACGAAAAAGAGCAGCAGTGTGATCGGTCGGTTGGGGAACAGGGCCGCATACATACCGATCAGGCCAAACACGCCGCCCGAGGCCCCGATACAGTAGCCTCGGGCGCTCATCATGACCCAGCCAAGGCCGCCGATCACCCCGCTGCCGATGTAGAGCAGCAAGAAACGGCGCGCCCCGAGAAGCCGCTCCAATTCGCGCCCAAACATGAACACGATCAGCATGTTGAGTAGGATATGAAGCCAGTTGCCGTGGAGCAGCATGTAGGTAACCGGCTGCCAGATCATTCCGGCGATCAGCCCGGAGCGACGCAAAGCAAACAGGTACGTGAACCCTCCCCGCGTGAGACTGTCAAAGATGATCTGCAGCGCAAAAGCCGCCACCGTCACCCACAACACCATCCGTGTCGCCGGCGGCAGCTTGGATCGCCCCACCTCAAATACAGGCTCTTCATACATGGCCACCCATTATGCCACCCCTCACCCTTCAGTTGCAGCAAAAAGGGGCGCAAATGCGCTCGGCCAGTTCGTGAGAGATCTTGCGCTCAGTTCTCTGTCCGGCTACCATCAAGCAATGAGATCGCATCAAGAGATTGATATCAGGGGACGCGTTCTTGCCGAGCATATCGTACGGTTGATCGACAACGATCCGCAGCACGCAGGCTTGGAGAAGGCGCGGCAGACCTGTGCACGGTGGCAACGCATACTGCCGCCGTCTCAACAGCATTGCATTGCTGAATGGATGGCGATACTCAGCCGGCCTTGGAACGAGATTCGAGACCTGCTTCTGGATCCAACCGAGGAGGGGAACCGGCTACGCCAGAACAGCCCCTTCTGCGGAGTGTTATCGAACCGTGAGAGATGGCGGATATTCAGGGAGTTCAGATCCGATGACGCGCGAGCAGCTTGAGCACATCATACGGGCGGTGGCCTCGATATCTGGCGAGAACTCCATCGTCATTATTGGCAGCCAAGCTATCCTTGGCTCCTACGCAGATGCGCCGGCATCGTTGCTCACATCCATGGAGGCGGATGCCTTTCCCGCTGATGCCCCTGAGAAGAGCGATATCATCGACGGATGCATTGGCGAGCTATCACCCTTTCACGAAACATATGGCTACTATGCTCACGGCATCACACCCGATGCAGCCGAACTCCCGGCACACTGGAGAAGCCGGCTGGTCAGAGTTGAGTCGCCTGCCACTCAAGGCAATGTCGGTCTATGTCTTTCCCCTGCAGACCTGGCTGTCAGCAAACTCTTGGCAGGCCGTGACAAAGATATTGATTTCGTCAGAGGCATGCTCTCGGCGCAACTCGTGACGTTGACAGCCATCCAGGAGTTGGAACAGGAACTCAGCCCCAAGCAGCAAGCCCGCCTCGCCGCGCTCTATGCCCTATTCCCAGAAGCATAGACAAGAGTCATGTGCGCTTGGGTGAAATGTGGGTTGCCCCACTTATTGGTGTTGATCCGCCTACCACAGCGAGGCCAAGGGGGGCCTTCCGCAGGCCTATTACCGCGACCTGTCCTCCATAGCTTTAGCGACGGAGGAAGCAATACTCCAGCCAAGGAAGGCCCCTGACGAACCAAGAGCGGAGGAGCAGGGGTGCCTGCCGAGGCCTAGCAGATCGAGCGAAGCGAAGATATGCTCCAGCCAGGCAGGCCGAGAATCTCAAAACAACCCAGAGCGAGGCCAAGGGGGGGGTCACGCAGGCCTTAGCGGTTCGGTATTCCGAACCGGTCCAGCCAAGGAAGGCCCCCGACGAACCAAGAGCGGAGGAGCAGGGGTGCCTGCCGAGGCCTGGCAGATCGAGCGAAGCGAAGATATGCTCCAGCCAAGCAGGCCGAGAATCTCAAAACAACCCAGAGCGAGGCCAAGGGGGGGGTCACGCAGGCCTTAGCGGTTCGGTATTCCGAACCGGTCCAGCCAAGTGGCCCTCCCCTTGGCCGAGCGAGATCACCCCGGACAGGATTCGAACCTGTGACCGTCGGATTAGAAATCCGATGCTCTATCCAACTGAGCTACCGGGGTATATGTTGTCTATCAACGAGTTACGACATATCGACAAATCGTTTGTGCCGTGTTTGTGCCAAATCTTTCCCGCTGTACGCCATAAACACGGCACAAACTTCAACTCATTGATCGGCAGGAAGAGTAAGAGAATTGGTCTCTTCGGTCAACAGCATGCGTTGCATGATCTGGGCAGAAAACATGCCGTCACTTGAGGCATTCTCCAGCAGTTGTGTCACTCGTGCTCTGGCTGCAGGGGCGCAACCTGCATTGACGGCGGCCGCCATGGTGTGGAGATAGGCACTTGAGACGTCTATCGAGGTGATGTCATAGCCGTATCCGGAGAGAAGCCAACGCAGAGCCGTCAGGCCAGCCTCCATCGCGAAAGCAGGATTCTTTTTTGCCATATCACGTGCCGCTCTGGTCAATGTCTTGGGGTCACAGGGCGTGCAGTTCGCCAATTCGATGGCTTCTTCGAAAAGACCAACCGACTTCGCCGCGGCAAACCACTTCCCTTCCTCTCCCCGTGTTCGTGTAACAAGATCGTGAAGGATGGTTGCCTTGTCTCTATCCGGGTACTTCGCGGCAATCGCCCGGAAGGTGGCCAAGTGCGTCGTCTTGCGATTTGCAGCCAAGGCATAGCGAGAATAGGCTTCATCGGCCAAGCCATCCGTAAGGAGAATCTCCTCACACGTTTGCGCCACACTGGCCGGGTTGGCATATCGTAGGTCCGTTGCCTCGGCATATTCGATCGCCGCAGCCCCTTTGCCCTGGACCGCCAAAGCCTTGACACACCAGAAGCGCGAACTCCACCAGTTGTGCGAGTCCAACTCAACAAGCTCAATCAACTCGTCATAACGCTCAGCCTTGAACAAGGCACTCAAACAGGCATACGATCCCTTAAACCAACTTCCCCGCGGCGTGTCGGGGCTCCACACCGCGCGCACCGTATCGATGAACTCGTCGGCCCAATGAGATGCATGCACCTTCGTCGCACACACTTCACCCCACTCGTCGGCAAGCAACTCAAGATAGGGCATATCGTCGTCCTGGATGGCTTGCCACAGACGGTTGAGCCATTTCTCGCGTTGAATGTCATCGGCCGGTGCACGCCCGATGATGGCGGAGAGCTCCACAATTGCTCTATTGACCGAGGAACCGATTGCCCCGGAGGAGCCGTCAACATTCTGAATCGCAGCCGCGACCTTTTCAAGAAACAGGACGGCACCCTCGGCGCCCAAAACCGGATCTTTCCGCGCCACTTTCTTGATCTCGCTCACGGCCTCCCTGATCCGCGTGATCGCCGGTTGAGACCGCCACCCGAATGCGTGCCGGCGGAAACGCGAACGGAATACCCACTTGTAACTCGGCTTCGTCACTGTCCCCACCTCTTCCGTTCTACGTACTTGATGAAATTGCGGAGGCATTTCCATACGGTTTTGATACCCAGGAGTTCCTTCATGAATTCGCCTCAAGACACGCACTGAATTGACCGCTGACAATATCAGACCGCTGTGTGACATTGACAGCGGACTGGGAATTCTCGGTCGGTAGGCACTTCTGGAAACGGAGGTGCCTATTTGCGTTTATCCGCACTCTTTGTGGGCCCGCTTTTTGGCCCGGTGCATTGTAGGGTCCGTCGTGGGTGCTGACTATCTATTGCCCTCAGCCGCCGTCGTGGCCAGCCCTAGCCAGCACCGGCGCCCCAGCCGGCCGAATTCTTGACTCTGGGACCAGGTTCTCGTATGGTTCAGTCAGAAATCGGGCACTTCACGTGGCCTAGCAGACGTGGTGTCCGGGGCTTCGGGAAAGCAAATTCTTATTGGCAATCCTCGCAGGCTCCACACCTCATACCGGCAGTTCAAATATGATTAAAATCGTGACGGTTTAATTACTGCAATCGGGCTGTAGTTGCCGACCCCTGCACCCTCACGACTGCGCGTACTCCTTAAATAATTTGAGATACAAGTTGTAATTTTCCAGCGATACCTCCGGCGGCGTTTGATGATCGGGGCTGATGATATAGCCACCCTCTTTGGCGAGGGGTACAATTCGTTCAAACTCTTTGCGCATCGCCGCCTCACCGAGATGCATGGTGTACTTATTGAAGCCACCAATAAAGAGCATGCCGGGGTTATCCTTGCGCAGTTGGATTATGTCGTTACCTGCATTTGCTTCCATAGGAAGCATCCCTTCGATGCCGGCGTCTCTAAACCATGGCGCACACTGCGTCACATCTCCATCGGTATCTACAAATACTTTTATGCCGCGCTCCTTGAGTTTGGGCACCACCTTGTCATAATAGGGCTTCATAAATTCGTTAAAATGAGCATCAGAAAGCATGGGGCCATTATTGCAACTCATATCTTCAGCAAAGGTCATAAAGTCTGGGGTGATGTATTCGCAGATCCGGTCGATTATTTTTAATATCCACTCAGCATTTGCCTCATTGATTCTATGCAATACCTCTGGAATATCATAAAAGGCGTACATCACCTCTTCATCGCCAAGCAAGGTCCTGGGGAGCCAATAAAAACCATCGAGAGTAAACCACACCGCTAATTCTCCGGAGTCGTGATCGGCTTTGAGTGCTTTAAGGGCTGCGGGATTAACTGGCCAATCATCCAAAATCTGGAACAGGTAGGGCTCAATCTTTTCATAACTCTCCATTGAGGGTTCGATTTTACCACCACAGCTCTCTCGTTTTTCATCGACAAAACTGGGGGTGTCCCCATGGATGGGACGAATCCATAACTGCATAAGCTTGTCCAGACCAAAATGGGTTCGTAAATCAATGCTGGTAAGGGAAGGATCCAACCCTTCACCGCGCCAGCGATCAACTGTCTTATCCCACCAGGACGCCCACTCTACCATCGGTAGGCGGTCTACAGGCTTATTGTTGAGTGTTGCTACGATTCTTTCTCTATTATTCATGTTTCTTCCTCAAAGATGTGCTTGTTAGATATTTGACAAACGGGGGAACCAGTCGTTATTTAATGCCGAACCAGCGGGAAACTCCCCCACCTCATTCCTAAGGGTATTTTCGAACAATACTAATTCTATCCCCTGGGGAATTTCCCAGACGCAATTCATCGACCTGATCTCCAATGGAAATGGTATAGCGGCCATTGCCAACCGTTATCTTAGGTAGTTCATCCCCTTCCTTGTGTGCGTAGATGAGTGTTCTAAACTTTGCAGCCTTGGCGGTGTTTTTAAACTTGAGATTATAAGGCATCTGCTCAGTAGTGAGATTCATTTTCGCACGATCAACATCTTGGGTCGGTTGGGAATGTTCTATCACGAAGGAGCCCTCTCCTTCATAACCAAATACCTTTATAAAAAGACGTTTCGATGGATCTTTGGGATCTACCAGAATGGCTGTATCGCCAGTGAGTTTGTGAATGTCTAAATTCTTTTTAAAGTCATCATCAAGTGCGGCGTTCCAGACATACTCACGTTGTTTATCATCCTTTTTTACATCATCGAGAATAAGAATGTGGGGGTGTTTACCCCGTGCAAAGTTGGCGGTGCGGTAGGCATAGGCGAATTCTTTTTTACCACTGTAGTTCTGCGGATCAAAGACTACCTCACCGGGGTCGAGAATTTGGTTTTGTGGACGGTCGCCATAGTACCAATGAACGAGGTACTTAAAGGGCATATTATACCAGGGCCGTGCATCGGGCTTGAGCCTCGTATAGTTAAGGTTGGGCCAGGGGTTGTTTGCATGACGATAAGCCGCGGTGAGATCACTACCCATACTATCAAAGGTAGCCTCCTTATCTTTGGCTACACCACTATAGTGAAGCGTGCGCACGGCAGAGTTATCCTGGCCTTCACCATCGACAGTAACCAAAGAATTTGCACGACTGTGGTGATTTCCACGGCTGCGAAAGGTGAGCCATTGGCGTCCCAGACCATTTACTCGAAAATAACCCCTGATGGGTGCCACATGCCCCACTGTTACCACACGCGCTACATAGTAGAGCTGTAGGGCATCTGGTTCCCAACTGGAGCGACTGACCATATGACCTCGTGCATCACTGAAATACCCCAGGGGTTCACCTGTTTCTTTCACAACTTCTCTCAAATGAGCCTGAAGGTCTGCAGGGCCCTTCCAATCTTGGGTATAGATCGCGGATATCATCCATGATTCTTGATCAAAAGTTCTAGGCCGCATTGAAATATATTCCCCAGGACCCGAATCAATGCAGTGTTTCATAAAATTGAGAACAGGATCATCGGGTGCTACATTCTGCAGGAAAGAACGGCTTGATTATTACGGTCATGTTGTGGCAGGGGGAATCTGGCGACGCGAGGTCTTGAGTTTGGTAATCTCCTCCTGGACGACGTGGAAGACGTGCTTCTCGTTGTAGTCGTTGTCGAGGAGGCCGTAGGCGAAGGTGCCGGAGCCGCGGTTGTACCAGCGCCAGTGCATGGGGACGCGGACATCCATCAGACACCACGGAACCGTTCCGACAATCTCGGGATGCTTGTGGCAGGCCTGGTAGCCTTCGCGCA
>JADHWE010000012.1 GCA_016783675.1 Kiritimatiellia bacterium | reverse complement strand
AATCGAACACGGGCGCCATTACGCCCGAGGCGGGCATCAAGCTTGCATCCGAACTGGGCATCAAGGCCTACACCATTGGCATTGGAACACCGGGCGTTTCGACCGCTCCGTTCATGGCCAAGGACATCTTTGGACGCAAAGCGATACGAAAGGTCAACGTGTCGCTCGACGAGCGCCTGTTGCGCCGCATTGCAGATGAGACGGACGGGAAGTACTTCAACGTTCGTGACCCGCGTGGGCTCAAGGATGCGCTGGAAGATATCGATGAGCTCGAGACGACCCGGATCGAGCGCGACATATATACGCAGTATAGCGAGCTGTTCCCCCGCTTCCTCTACCCGGCGTTGATACTGCTCGTCGCCGCCACGAGTTTAAACATGTTGGCGGCAAAGAGGTTGATATAACTATGTTTGATCGTTGCGCCCCCGCAACCTTGCGTTGCGGGTCGCTGAGATCTTCCGTACCAGCGACACAAGGTCGCTGGGGACGACAATCGGAGAAGTGAGACGGAAACCGTGAGCTTGTCTCTGCCGGTGACACAAGGTCGCTGGGGACGACAAATGGAGAAATGAGTCAGAAACTGTGAGTCTGTCTTTTGCACAACCCTGGATGTTGTTCCTGCTGTGGCTCGTGCCGCTGCTGGGCTTCTGGTGGTATGCCGCGGCGCGGCGGCGGGAACGTAACCTGGCACTCTTCGTATCGCCTACCATGCAGAAGCTGCTCCAGCCGCGGCATTCGGCAGGACGCACGATCTGGCAGAGCGTGCTCCTCTCCCTGGGCCTGCTGCTGATGGTGTTTGCCGCCTCCCGTCCGCGTTGGGGCGTGCGCGAGCAGATGGTATTCAAACGGGGACGCGACCTGGTTATTGCCCTCGACATCTCACGCTCCATGCTCGCCGGGGATGTCTACCCGAATCGACTCGAACGCGCCAAGGTGGACCTGATTGACCTGATCAAGGACCTGGAAGGAGACCGCGCCGCACTCATCGCGTTCCGCCACAAGGCGGTCCTGATGTGCCCGCTGACTACCGACTATGCCTATCTCCGGCAAACCCTCGACGGCATTACCGTGGATTCGGCCCCACGCGGGGAGACCGACATCGGCGACGCGATTGCCAAGGCGCTCTCAGCCTTCGAAACGGCGGACAGCAACCACAAAGCCATCATTCTGATCTCCGATGGCGAGGATCTCACCGGTCGCGCCATCGCACTTTCCGAACAGGCCGCCGAGCGGGGCATTCCCATCTTCACGGTGGGACTGGGAGACCAGCGTGGATCCCGCATCCCGGATGCCGACCAGAAGGGCGCTTTCGCGCAACACAAGGGCACTGAGATCGTAACCAAGCTCGACAACGAAACCCTCGACCGCATCGCACAGATTTCGGGCGGCGCCTATATTCCGGTCGGCACCGCCAGCACGGCAACCACAACACTCGGCGAGTTGTATCGCAAGCGCCTGAGTCACATCCTGGCGCAGGACCTGGAAGAGACATTGCAGCGCCGCCATATCGAGCGCTACCAGATATTCCTCGTCCCGGCCTTCGTCCTTTTCCTGGCAGGAGCGTGCCTGAGTCGGGGCAGGCTGAGTGTCGGAGGTCCCTCCTCCGCTGAAGCTACGGAGGGCAGGCGGAGGCCGGAGGTCGGAGGTCGGAAGACGGAGGTCAAAGACATGTCCCCGCCCAGGGCGGCCTTGAAGGATGTATCGGGAACGGTCACGGCTCTGATTATTGCGGTGGGCTTTCTAGCGGCCATGACTACCAATGCCCAAACGACCAATGTCGTTCCGCTCGGGCCCTCCCCGCTCGCCACCCCTGTTCCTCCGACCTCCGACCTCCGATCGCCAACCTCCGTCTCCACCAATGCCCCTCCGGACATTCCCCCGGGACGGTCGGGTGCGCGCATGGCACAGCGCCTGTTCCGTCGCGAGAAGTATGCTGAAGCCGCCGCGGTCTATGAAGGGGCCGCCAAGGGATCGACCCGCGAGTCACAGCGCGACTTCATGTTCAACGCAGCGGTCGCCTGGTATCGGGCCGGTGAATACACGAAGGCCGCCACCATCTTGCAGCGCCTCGTGCAATCCCGCCACGACATCGACGGACCTGCCGCCAGCGGCTTGGGATCGTCGCTATACCGACAGGCCGAGATCATGGACGGCGCGGTTGACGCCGAGACGCTCAAGGGGCGGGAGGCCATGCTGAAGCAAGCCGCTGCGGCGTACCAGGAAGCACTGCGGGCGGAGACCGGTGATAGGGATAGCCGCGCCAACCTGGCCCTTGTCCTTGGCACGCTGCCGGAGGCGGAGGAGAAAGCCCTCGTGGCCCGGCTCATGCAGGACCATGGTCAGACCGAGCCTTTTGCACTACTGGAAACGATGCTCAGCGAGCAGCGCGACATCCTCGAGACCTGTCCACAGGCATTCACGAACGATACACCCGGCCAGATTCCACAGTTCGAAGCCCTGGCCGAGCGCCAGAAGCACAATGCCCATCTGTGGATTCCGCTGAAAGGCAAGCTCCTTGGGATGATGCAGCAGGCAGAACCGGAGCAGCGGGCCATGATGAACGGCGCCATGGACAGCATCCAGGACAGCATGATGGATGCCGGCGCCGCGCTGCGCGATCTGGACCCCGCCGGCTATGGTCCCGCGGCGGATGCAGAATCGAACCTGTACGCAATATGGAAGCAGATGGCGGACTATACCCTCCTCTTGCAGGAAGACCTCCGGCGACAGAGCAATGCCGTTTCCGAAACCGAGCAGACCATCGCCTCCGGCGCCCCACCCTCACAGAAAAACCTGGTCGACCAGGCGGAGACGATCTCCCTCACGCCCCTGTTCGTAAAGCGTCTCCCCGATGCGCTTCCTGAAGACGCACACCTGATTAACGAGTTGGGTCCGGACGGGAAGCCAGACCCCAACGTTCGTCAGCCAACCGATCTCGGGATAACCGTGGAGGCGCACAGCAATATCGTGGCCTTGGCGGAGGAGGCCGTAGGGGCTCAGCAGCTTGCACTCGACCACCTCCAGGCGGGCCGGCAGGTCGACGCACTGGACGAAGAGATGCGTAGCTATGACCTGCTCAAGCAGATTGAGGAACTGCTGCCCAAATCCGGCGACCAGCAACAGCAACAACAACAGCAGCAAGACCAGCAGGATCAACAGGACCAGCAGCAAGACCAGGAACAGGAGCAGGAAGAGCCGCCACCCGAAGAGCAGCAGCAAGAACAACCCGAGCCGCAACCCCAGGAGATCTCCCAGGAGGAGCTTGAGAAGTTGATGGATAGGGCCCTGGAGCGCGAGAAGGAATACGAGGAGCGACAGCGCGAGCGCAACCGCTCCGCACCACTTTCGCCGAGAGAACGGGACTGGTGACCGGAGGTCAGACGCTGAAGGGGTCACGTCTTAACATCTAACATCTGAGGATGTGATGGTAGGCGTGACCCAGCGACAAAGGCAGATATTAGATGTTAAGACGTGACCCCTTAGGAGTCTTGCTGGCCGTAATGGCCTTGGCCCTGCTGTCGGCCGGACCATCCAATGCGGCGGATGTGCAGTTGGCGGTCGATGTTGCTCCGCAGCAGATCTATCTTGGCGATTCCGTGACGCTCACGGTCAAGGTCTCCGGCATTGGGGACGCCCCCGAACCCGATCTTTCGGCCAACCAGAACTGCTCGTACACACTGCAAGGCAGCCAGGATCAGAACTACCAGCATGTTACGATCATTAACGGCAAGATGGAACGTACCGGGTTCCGGGGCCGCATCTTCACGTACGCCGTAACCCCGACAAGCACAGGCAGGATCTCGTTGGGACCCGTGCGGCTGTCGCACAAGGGGAAGGTCTACCAGGCGACCGGACCGGTCATCACCGTCGTGGGTGCCGAAAAACAGGAGCTGGTACTCATACGACTGGAGTCTTCGCGCGACACCGTGATTGTCAACGAGCCGTTCGACATTACCGTGGCCGTATCGATCCAGCGGCTCACCGGAAGCTATGCCGGAATCGATCCGTTTGATCTCGGCAATCCACCGGACCTGACCATCCCGCACCTGCGCCCCAACGAGATACCGGGCCTGGGAAGTGAGGACACTCAGAAACTGCTCCAGGGCCTGGTAACCTCGGGGCGACGCGTGCCGGGGTTCGGAATCAACGGCATCAACCTGGCCCGCGATCCTCTGAACAGCTTCTTCAGCTTCGACTCCCCCATGGGCGGCTCGCGTGCCATCTTCCGTTTCAAGCGCTCAGAAGAGACCATCGACGGCAAAGACTATCTGACCTACCGGCTTCAGACGCGCTACGTTCCGACACAGGAAGATTCTCACCTGTTTGGCCCGATCGTATTCAAGGGCAGCGTGTTCACCGCGGTCAATGCAGCCGGCCAGGCCACACCGCGACGCCTATTCGCCACGGCCACGGCGCTGACTGTCCGCGTCGTGCCCCCACCAACAGCGGGTCGCCCCAGGAGCGACGTCGGGGCGATAGGATCCAACCTGGTCGCGGAAGCGGCCCTCGACACCCAAACGTGCAACGTGGGCGATCCCCTGCGCCTCTCCCTGACCGTGAGGGGGTCCATGAGTGTCGACAACCTGAGAGCGCCGGCACTGTCCGAGCAAGAGCCGCTAAACGAAGCGTTCCGCGTCTATGATGACACCGTGGAGAGTAAGACGCTCGCCGACGGTAAGACGTTCACCTACACCGTGCGTCCGATCCGTGCGGGAACGCTCGAGTTCCCACCCATTGAGCTGGCGTACTACGACAGTCAACAGCGCACCTACGGGGTGATCCGGACCGAGCCAATACCTCTCGTCGCCTACCAGGCCGCCGAAGTGCAGGAAGACTTCATTCTCGCGGCCACGAACGATCGGCCCGTTGCCGCGGCGGGTGACCTGGAAGGCATACTGATCCCGGCGCCGATCACCGTCACGCCGGCCGGATCCAAGCCCGCGCCGTCGTGGCTGCCGTTCTGGCAACGCCTCGTACTCGGGCTTGGCCCCGTGATCTTTGTTCTGCTCGGCGCGGGCGTGTTCGTGCGGATCCGTCTAACCACGACGGCCGAAAGCCGCCGCCGCAAAGCCGCCATTGCGGAGGCCCTGCGCCTCGTGGAGCGCGCTGAACGCAAGGCCGGGCGGTCCCCGGCGGAAGGGCGCACGCTTCTGCTGGCGGGGCTGCGGAAATACCTGGCAAACCGGCTGGGAGGCACAGAAGGGGGCATCACGCCACGGGATGCCGCGCGCCTGCTACGGGAGCACGGTGTGGAGGCAGACCTGTCCCACACATTGGTCGATATCCTCGACCGAAGTTTCAATGCTCAGTACGATCCCTCCGCCGCCTCGGACCAGGATGTACAGGCTGATGCCGCCGGCGTGCGGTCGGCGCTGAGACGACTGGAGAAGATTGCGCTCACAATCATCCTTCTGCTGGGAATCGCGTTCCCGGCCAGGGCCGACGAGATCCGCGATCGCTTCCTGTGGGAAGAAGCCAACATGCACATGGCAACGGCGGTGGAACCGGTCGATTACCTCGCGGCAGCGGACACCTACCGGGAACTGTACGCCAGGGGTATCCAGAACGGCCCCCTGCTCTACAACATGGGCACGGCATTCCTGTTGGCGGGACAGTATGAGGCCGCACACCGCGCGCTCAGTGCAGCGGAAGTCTTCACCGGCACGACCCCCGCCATTGAGCGGAACATGATGCTGGCCCTCATGGCAGGCAACGCGAGCGTAGACGCTACACTGCCGTGGTATCGACTCCCCATGTTCTGGCACTTCAGCATACCGATCACCCAGCGCATCACGCTGACCGTTCTTGTCATCACCGCCGCCTGGCTGATCGCCATCATGCGGCTGTTGGGTTGGCGGCGGGGATGGCGGCGCGCATTCGTGCCGGCCGTTGTCCTCATCGTCCTGTTGGGATCAAGCGTCATGTTTTCTCTGCACAGACTGCATACCGTGCGCTCGGAATTGACCTTACTGAGCTATCAGCAACCCATCGCAGAGGAGGTGGTGGAATGAGGAGAAAAGCGGGTACTGTTCCCTCCCCGCGACATCGGGTCGCGAGTGAGCAAGATCTTCCGTTCCCGCCGGTCAAGCCGGCGGGGGACGCGCGACAGGTGGTCAGGGCACTCACGTGCGGGCTTCTATTCGCCGCCCATACCGTGTTTGCTCAAGGCACAGAACCAACAGTGACCGTTGAACTCGGGGTGGACCGTGAGAACATCTACCAGTACGAGACGTTTGTGCTGACGGTCAAGATGGTGTCGTCAGGGGTGCGCCTGGGCAAGAACCTGACACTGGACGGAATGCCTGAAGCCGATACGCTGGCCATGGAACCGATCGAAACGCTGCCGATTCAGCGCAGTCTCCAGGAGCGCGCCATACATGAGACGCGCCAGTACCGGGCGCGCTGTCGCGCGCTCAAGCCCGGCACACTCCGGCTGACTCCCGCCGCCGGGGCAGCACAGATTGTGCAGCGGCGCTCCTTCTTCGGCAGACAGTGGGTCGAGAATCCAATCCGGCTTGCCGTGCCCCCGATCGAGATTCCTGTTTCCGAGCTGCCTCCGCCACCCGCGGGCGTATCGCCTTCGGGCGCCGTAGGCACATTCAGCTACAAAGTGATTCCCGAACGATTAGACGTAGCCGTGGGCGATCTCATCAAGTTGCGTACACGAATCTCGGGCGAGGGCTATCTTGATGGTATAGCGTGCCCGGGCGCCTCGCCTGGAGCGGGATTCAAGGTCTATCCCCCACGTCTCACGGGGCAGAGGAGTAACGTGATCGAGTTCGAGCAGATCCTCGTGCCGCTCAACAGTGACGCGGCAGAGATCCCTCCGCAGACATTCACAAGCTTTGATGCCCGCAGCGGTATGTATCAGACCCAGACCCAAGGGCCCTACCGGATTACCTTCCACGCCAAACGCGAAATGGACCGGACACAACCGTACCGCTCTGCGGGTCGCGAAGAAGAAGCCGCACCGGCCCTGACGCTTGCAGACCGTATCGACCAGTGGAAACAGGAGCCGCCGCCACGGGGCAAAGAGACGGTGATTATCCTCGAACCCGTAACCGCGCGCCTTGCCCCCGCGAGTGTCGCCCGGGCACTGTTCACCTGCAAGCCGGGCGACATCGTCGTCATCAACGAAGAAGACGACGCCTGGATAAGCATCCAGCGCAAGCAAGACATGGGATGGATCCCTGTGGATGCGGTGATGCGAAGGACTACAGACAACAGGCCGACGATGTGACCGTCGCGGACGGTTCTCTTGCGGCTCGCTCCGAGAGCTCGCCCTACCCGGCCCTCGACAAGGTAGGGCGAGCTCTCCGAGCGAGCCGGATCAACGAGCAATGATCCCTCCTCCTTTTGTTTCGGCTTGGCCTGACGGCGCGAGGGCCGTATGCTCTATTTCCGTTAGTGCCGAGGAGATGGCGTGGGGGATATAGGGATCGTGGCGAAGCAATTTTACGTTCGAGTTGACCTGGAACGATGCAAGGGGTGTGAGCTGTGTGTTGATGCCTGCCCGCGTGACCTTCTCATCATGTCTAAACGCCTTAACTCCAAGGGGTATCGTGTGCCGGACAACCACTCGGACGAGCGCTGCATCGGGTGTCGTCAGTGCGTGGATATGTGCCCGGAAGCCGCGATCGAGATGGACAAAGAGGACGTGTCGGCTCCGGATAGGGGAGACATGTCGGCGGAGAATGCAGGCTGATGGCTGAACGCGTCCTGATGAACGGTAATACTGCGCTGGGCGAGGCCGCCATTCGGGCCGGCTGTGACTGCTATTTCGGGTATCCCATCACACCTCAGAACGAACTTACCTCTTACATGGCCACCTACATGCCTCCGAACGGCCGCGTCTTTGTACAGGCCGAGAGTGAGCTGGCGGCCATCAACATGGTGTATGGCGCCAGTGCCGCCGGCAAAAGGGCCATGACCAGCTCTTCATCCCCGGGGATAAGTCTCAAGCAGGAAGGCATTTCGACATTGGCGGGTGCTGAACTGCCGGCCGTGATCGTGAACGTACAACGGGGCGGACCAGGCCTCGGCAACATCGCCCCGGCCCAAGCCGACTACTTCCAGGCCGTCAAGGGCGGTGGCCACGGCGACTACCGCCAGATCGTTCTCGCCCCCGACTCGGTCCAGGAAATGCACGACCTGACGTTCGACGCTTTCGACCTGGCGGACGCGTATCGCGGTCCTGTCATGATCCTGACCGATGGCCGGCTCGGACAGATGATGGAGCCCTTTGAATTGCGGCCGGCGGTCACGCCGGGCACGGATAAGCCCTGGGCTGTTACGGGTGCGGCGGAACGGGACCCGAACTTGGTGCGCTCGCTCTATCTTGTGGTGGAGGAACTGGAACAGCTCAACCTGCGGCTCCAGGCAAAATACCGTGAAATCGAGTCCCGGGAAGTGCGTGTCGAGGAGCGCATGACCGACGACTGTGACATTCTTCTGGTGGCATACGGGAGCAGCGCCCGCGCGTGCAAGGGCGCGCTCAACGAGGCGCGCGCCAAGGGGTACAAGGTTGGGCTCCTGCGCCCCCTCACACTCTGGCCGTTCCCCTCGGCCCGCATCCGCGAGCTGGCCGCAAAGGTGAAGACCATCATCGTTGTGGAAATGAGTGCCGGCCAGTTCATCGAAGACGTACAACTGGCTGCC
The DNA here is from genome assembly GCA_016783675.1 of Kiritimatiellia bacterium. GTDB lineage: Bacteria > Verrucomicrobiota > Kiritimatiellia > UBA8416 > JABMPJ01 > JABMPJ01. The sequence continues at coordinate 36,467 of JADHWE010000012.1, read as the reverse complement.
GAATTTCAGACCGAGGTACTGCTCGAGAACCGGCTGGGCGGATTCGTGCCGGAGCAGCGGGATATTCTGAAGCGAGTAGAAGGATTGTCCAAATGCTAGTGACCGACAATTGCGGATTTGGCGTCAGTAGAGCCCGCTGCATCTCTGGTCGCCCTCTCAATATCCAACAGCCAACAAGGAACTCCCAACTCTCAAGTGCGCGAGAAATCGAGAATGGGAAACCTTCGGAAAGTTCATTCGCACCCCTCGCTCTCTTCACTTGGTCATTGGATATTCCTTGTTGGCTGTTGGATGTTGAAACCAGGTACCGGGCGAGTCAACAGTATGCCGGCTGCAGACATCACGCTCGGGACACTAGCGGGATCGAGGTCTCCTAATGACGCTGACCCCACATAGCCGCCCGCCTGAGGCGTTGACAGAGAAGCCGACACACTACTGCCCCGGCTGTGGACACGGTATCGCCCACAAGCTGATAGCCGAGGCGGTTGACAAGCTGGATATCCGTGGGCGCGTGATCGGCACAGCTCCGGTCGGCTGCTCTGTACTGGCCTACTTCTACATGAATTTCGATGTCGTTGAGGCGGCACACGGGCGCACCCCGGCCGTGGCAACCGGTATCAAGCGCGCCGCTCCCGACAAGATTGTTTTCGCTTACCAGGGCGACGGTGACCTGGCGGCCATCGGAACCGCCGAGACCATTCATGCCGCCAACCGCGGCGAGCACATCGCGGTGTTCTTCATCAACAACGCGGTCTACGGCATGACCGGTGGCCAAATGGCGCCTACCACGATGGAAGGACAGCGCACGTCGACTTCGCCGGACGGACGGGACGTGGAAACGATGGGGCCGCCCATTCGTATGTGTGAGTTGCTCAATACGCTGGATCGCCCCTACTACATCGAGCGGGTCGCGATCGACGGGGCCGCCGGTGTTCGCAAGGCCCGCAAGGCTGTCCATACGGCGATGCAGTGCCAGGTGGAGGGCAAAGGCTACTGCTTCGTTGAGATCCTCTCGCCCTGCCCCACGTATCAGCGACTCTCACCGGTCGACGCACTCGGCTTCGTGGGCGAGAACATGAAAAGCGTCTTCCCGACGCGCGTCTTTCGTAAGAACGGAGAGGTCGTTGATGCTTGAGCGCGTACTCATAGCCGGGTCCGGCGGCCAAGGCATCCTGCTGATCGGCCGCATTCTGGCGAGGGCCGGCATGCTCTGCGTGCCGCATGTGACCTATTTCCCCGCCTACGGGGCCGAAGTGCGCGGCGGCACCTCCAACTGCCAGATTGTCCTGTCGGACGAGGAGATCCACAGCCCGGTCCCCGACCAGTTTGAAGCTATGCTGATCCTGAACCAGGAGAGCGCGAAGCGCTTCCTGCCCCGCCGCAGTGATACGACGAGGGTTGTCTTGAACACCTCTCTCTGCGACGTAACCGACAGCGATTCTCTCACAACCATTCCGGCCACCGATATCGCGAATGATCTTGGAGAGATCCGTTGCGCCAATTTCGTGATGATGGGAGCCTACCTCGCGTCCAGCAACTGCGTTCCGGCCGAGGCCCTGGAGGAGTGCATCCGAATGGAACTGGCAGGCAAGCCGCCTGCCCTCATCGACCTGAATATCGAAGCCCTCGAAATCGGATTGAACCACGAGAGATGAGACCGCCCTCCATTTTATCTGTGTTCATCTGTGTTCATCTGTGGTTCCTCTCTGCGTCAGCCGGCAACGCCGCGCCCTGCAATGTTTTCAAACTCATCCGTGAGGCCAACGTCGATGGTGTGGCCCGCTGCCTCAACGCCGGCGGCGCGACACTGGCCAATACAGCGGCGGATGGAGGCGTCACGCCTCTTCATCTTGCTTCGGCTATGGATCGTGCGGATATGATTACCTTGCTGATCGCGCACGGGGCCTGGGTCGACGCCCCCAGCGCAGGCGGCTTTACGCCGCTCCACTGGGCCGCGGCCGAGAATGCCACCAATGCCATTCACAAGCTGATCGAGAATGGCGCCGACATGGCCGCCATTACCGACAACGGAATCACCCCGCTCCACTGGGCCGCCAGTCGCAACGCAACCAACAGCGTACGGATGCTGATCCAGGCCGGGTTGGCCGTGGCAGCACAGACAGAGTCGGGAAAGACGCCCCTGCATTGGGCCGTCGCGCAGCGCGCCGAGGACACCGCCGTAATGCTCGCGTTCCAGTCGGTCAGCGAGGGTATCGACCTGGCCGTGTCCAACCAGGTTCCGTTTCGCATGGAGGTTCAGTCGTCCGACACGAACCTGCCATCCGCCGCAAGCGCCCCCCAGCCGGAAGCCCCGCCTGACATCGGCATCAGGCATCGACCGCCAGTCGTACTGCGGGATGCCCCCCCACCCCGCAGCGGCGACATACGAATGGTCCCGCTTGGCCGGGACCAGGTGCTGACCTTCGTGTGGGTGCCGGACGTTGACCTCTGGATGGGGGCATACGAAGTCAGCAACGGCCAGTTCAGGCGCTTCCGCCTCTCGCATGACAGTGGCGCGCGCGAGGCATTCTCACTGAATGGCGACGAACAGCCCGCCGTCATGGTGAGCTGGTTCGATGCCCAGGCCTTCTGCGAATGGCTCAACACCTACTTCAGGTACAGCATGCCCTCCAAGATGAGGTGTCGCCTGCCTACCGACGAAGAGTGGGTTGCCGTCGCCCGCTGCGGCAGCCAGCGGCACTATCCCTGGGGCAATGACTGGCCGCCCCTGCAAGGCAACCACTCCGATACCACCGCTCGCGACGCCTTTCCTGAATGGAAAGGTATCGAGGACTACGAAGACGGTTACGCCGTCTCGTGTGATGTCACGGCAGGCGGTGTGAACGAGTGGGGCATCCACGGCTTGGCCGGCAACGTGTGGGAGTGGTGCAGCGACTGGTATGATCCCGACTCGCGCCAGCTCAAAATCCGTAAAGGCGGTAGCTGGGACTATGAGGATCCGGTCAGCCTCGAAATCGACACCAAGGGTTTCGACACCCCCGATGCACGCTACGACACCATCGGCTTCCGCATCGTCCTCGCCCCGGTTGAGTGAGCGGCCCCACATGTAGAGGATGGAGAGGATTGGCGTGTACGAGTATGTGTACGAGTACGGCCATGTGCCCCGTACTTCTACACGTACTCGTACACGTTGATCCTCTTTCCTCCCCTACTTCAGCAGCACATCGCCCTCGATCTTGAAGTCTTCCGGCAGCTTGGCCTTGAGATCTTCGACGTTGAGGGCGTAGCAGGGGTCGATCTCGATCAGCGCCGTGGGATTGCCGTCCGCGTCGCGGGGCACACTGACGCCACAGGCTTCAAACCAGCGGGCCCATTTCGCGATCATGTCGCGTTTGGTCGTGGCCGGTGAGTCATCGCCCTCGGCGTTCTTGACGGGTGAGAATTCCTCTTCGCGGGCGAACTCGACATTCAGCGAGCGCTCGGCATCGGGCAGCACGTCGAAGATGAACTTCTCGAACTTGTAGGCATTCGGGCTGTCCGGCTTGACGATGTTGCCTGCTTCATCACAGTAAGGCACCTTCTTGTGCGCCACGTGTAGTGGCAGCGCCTGGTCGGCCTCGCGCTTCAGGAACCCGAATGTGAAGATATGGATGGCCACGCTCCCGAAGAGCAGCCTGAGCTGTCCATCCGGCGTGCGTTCTTCCTTCTGGGCGTCCGTCAGGTCGCTGTACTCGACAACCTCTGAACGACCGTCCCTTGCGATCACCATGCCAAGGCCTTCGTACGGGTCGCGCTTGGCACAGACCTTCAGCGATATCTCGGCCTCGTTGGCCAGGTGCAGGCCGATGAAGTCAGGATCCGCCACTTCGATCAGTGGGTTATCGACCTGGAAGTAGAAAAGTGTACTGAGTCCGCGATCGGCCATATCCTGGAGCACGCCGCGCTTGCGCAGAGCGACCAGAATGCCGCCATGGCCGTCCGGACTAACGAACACATGGTCGGGGCGATCCAGCAGCAGGCTACCGTCCGGCATCAGTCCCGGCCACATGCCCTGGGTGAAGAAGATGACGCGATCCGGGGACAGGCCAAAGCAGTTGTTTACCTTGAAGAACTCCCGCGTCGGCGCATCATTCGCCTCGCTGGTCATAATGTAGAACGGTACCTCGGTATTGTATTTCTGCTCGAGAGCAAGGATCTTGCGGGCGTGGATTTCGAACAGCGGCGCGTTCGTAATGGGGCCGATCTCGTAGCAGCCCTTGGGTCCGTCGTACCCGAGACGTGAGCCCTGGCCGCCGGCCACGAGCAGCACGCCCACCTTACCCGCACGCAATGCATGGAGACCCAATTCGCGCACGTCAGGATCGCCGGTCTCGGCCAGCGTGGTAACGGGCGCCGGACCAAATTCACCCGCCGCAGCCGGAGCCACGTCGCCCTGCTGGTGCTGCAGAGCCTCGCGCATGCGCTCGATATCCGCAAAATCGATCTCCTCAATCTGCGCCAACAGGCCTGCCCGCTGCGCTTCATCGAGTTGCTCCCAGAACGCCAGAAGATGCTCCTGCCCCTGCTCCGCCAACTTGCTCAGTGCTTCGTCATATGTCATAGCCATGGTCAACCACCCCTCGCTGATTAGATGATGGGGCAATCTACCACACTCCCCCACGAGACACAAAGCAAAGCACCAACTCACCCTCGCCCTGCAATGCCACGGAACAGTTGGCAGCACCTCCCCATGAGCCAACGGCGCATGATGACGATAAGAGTGACGATCGTCACTCTTATCGTCATCGTATAGAGGGAAAAGTGCGGGACAACCTCTTGCCGGGGATGGGTGGGAGGGGTAGAGTCTGGGCATGGCTGAGGGTGTTCGACTGCAGAAGGTGCTGGCGGAGCGGGGGGTTGCCTCGCGGCGTGGGAGCGCTGAGATCGTTGCGGCGGGTCGGGTGACGGTTAACGGCGCGATCGTAACCGAGGCAGGACTGCGGGTGGACCCGCTGCAGGATTGCATCATGGTCGATGGTGCGCCGCTGCCGGTTGAGAGGGAGGGCAAGCGGACGATCCTCCTCTACAAGCCGCGGGGCTACATCTGCAGTAGATCAGCCAAGGACGGCAAGACCGTCTACGAGCTGCTGAAAGGTGTTTCTGAGCGAATCGTTCCCGTGGGACGACTCGACAAGGACAGTGAAGGGCTCTTGCTGCTGTCGAACGACGGTGACTTGGTCGAGCGATTCACACATCCCCGCTTTGAGCAGGAGAAAGTGTACCGTGTCACAGTATCGGGATCCCTGGCACCCGAGGTGCTGAGCGAATTGGAGTCACCCATCGAGATCGAGGGCTACACAACAGTGCCGGCAACCATCACGGTGTTGAAGCGAGAGCCACGCCCGGTCTTGGAGTTCGTACTGAACGAAGGCCGCAACCGCCAGGTCCGTCGCCTGTGCGAGCGCTCCGGCTTGAAAGTCCACCGACTTGTTCGAACGCGAATAGGCAGTGTCTCCTTGAGCGGACTCAAGCCCGGCCAGTGGCGAGATCTGTAGATAACGCCTTTGAGTCTTCGGGCAGGCTCCATCACAGACCAACGCATCCACCAAAGCCACTTCCAGCATCCCCTTCGACAGCCCCAAAACTCAACAGGCGATGACGATAAGAGTGACGATCGTCACTCTTATCGTCATCGTTTCAGGTGGCACTGATGCGTGTGAGCTTGGTGGCTGGGGGCATGGGGAGTGATGTGGCGAGATTGTTGAGAAGGGAGATTGTGTCGCCTATCCCTCGCCAAGATCGTGGCGAAGGCGGTCGTAGTCGGCTTTCGCTTCGGAGGAGAGGCGACCGGTTCTATCGGCGATCATGAGGACGATCTCGCGCGCGTGTTCCTTGTCGCCCTTGGCCGCCTGGAGCTGCGCCATGTGGAGGAAAGTCCCGACGTCCGAAGCCAGGGAAAGCGCCTTCTGCAACGCCTCCTCCGCCTCCGTCAACTTGCCCTGCTTCAGCAAGATCTCACCCAGCGTATCCAAAGCCTGGTGCATCTCCGGCCGCAGCTGCACCGCCTCCCGAGCCAACCCCTCGGCCTCAGCGTATTGCTGCTTCTGCAAAAGCAACCAGGCCAAGTCGTTTAGTGCTTGAGGCAGGCGCTCACGTTCGATGCTCCGCTTGAGAGCATCCTCGGCCAGAACCGCATCCCTCTCGGCGAGCCGCGCAGCACCAACAACGTAGTTGGCGAGAGCATGTCCTATATCAAGTTCCAGGATGGCGCGGGCGCGATTCTCCGCCGCCACAAGGTCTCCTGAGGCCAGATCAAGTTTCATGGCCTTTTCCAAAAGAGGAATCTTACCAGGCTGTGTTGTCAGCGCCTCAGCATAGTACCGCCTTGCACCAACCAAATCAGCATCTCTCAGCGCCAGCAGCCCATTCAATTCCGCCGCCAGACCTGAGCCCCCCTCTATGTTTCGCAGCCTATCGGCGGACCGCTCCAGGGCCGGCCAGTCCGCGCTCCGGACCAGGATGTCAATCAAGAGGCCCCAAGCCATAATCCTGCGTTCATCCGCCTTGACCAGAGCCTCCAGTTCCTTGCGAGCTCCTGCATCGTCGGATTGCAGTACCATGTGAACCGCCCGCTCCATGGCGATCGCATGAGAAGGAACACCAGCGCTCTGTGCTTTAGCCAGAAGGGAACGACCTTCGTCGAAGCTTTCCTTCAGGGCGGCGACGCGGGCAAGCCCCATCAGAGCTCTCTTGTTATCGGGATTCTCCACGAGCAGCTCGTAGTAGAGCGCCTCACTCTCCTCGTCCCGGCGCTGCCCAAGATACAGTCCAGCTAAGTCTGCCTTTAGGTTGTCCTGCTCCTCGACGCCCACCAGTCCCATAGCCTTCTGTATACTCTGGGCAGCCATTCGGGGTTGGCCCGTCAGGGCCCACGTGTGAGCGATACCTGAGAATGCCTCGGGCTCCCTGACATACCCATACACTCTTGAAAGGGCGAGAACGTCGTAGCGCCGGTCAGATGCTTTCAGCTCCGCAAGGGATGACCTGAGTTCGTCCGCATCCTGAGCATCATAGCCCTGATCCATCATGCGGTTCATGTTCAGCAGTGCGCTGACATTGTTGGGATTGATAGCCAAAGCCCTTGAATAGCATGCATATGCGCGCCCAACAGATCCGCCCTTATCTTCGGAACACACACCCAGGTTATTTGCCATCAGGCTCGCCTGCTGGATCAAGCGCGAGGCAAGCCAAGCGGCGGGATCCGCGAAATCCTTCGACTCGCTCAATGTCTGCAGCCGCGGTACTACAGAATCCCAGAACTCCAGATGCTTGTCGTAGAGCTCATCGAGGTCCACATTGTCGAGGGACTTGACTCCTCGGGAGACCAACCGATCAGGAACCGGCACCGCCCCCACCATCGTCCAGATATCGGGTGCCGCAAACACTACTGTCCGGTCCAACAGTCCTTCATTACTTGTCAGAAGTTCGTTCAAGAGTGGCATGAGCCCAATGCGCGCCAGATTTCTCAGCCTGGCGGAGTCAAACAGCGTGGCCACGTACCGGCGGTAACCCGCGTCACCTCCAGCGCTAAGGTCGACAACATCCAACGGCTGGTTGCTCTTGTGCGCCACAATCTTCAGCAGGTCGTCCGGTTGTCCGTCTGTGACAACCAGAAGCCGATCACGTCCCTCGTCACCTTCAGCAGCCGCATCAAGAATGGTCTGTGCGCACTCATTCAGTACGCCGGTGCCCGTGCTGTTGGCCGAACCGTAGTTCCTGTAAGGCGCAGTAGCCACCACACAGGTAAGCGCCAACAGCAGCAGGATAGCGGAAGCCCGTACGATCAGGCTGCGCAACCTGGTATTGGGAGTTACCCCCCAAGCCAGCGACTGGCGGAACCAGTAGGCAGCAAGATAACCTGTTAGAGCCGCCGTCAACACATAGGGCAACACCAGGAGACGGGCATGCCCCAGCATGGACCAAGGTGCTATCCCGAGATTGAGCAGGACAATGCCACATACCAGGCTGAGCACAACGTGAAGCAGATAGTCAGACCATGCCGGCTCATCGTTGATGCCCTTCCGAACCACGCCGAGTCCCACCAGCCAGGGAACGCCTGTCGTCAGCAGGATAAGCAGCCACCCCTCACGCGGGAGGCTGCGCGTGATAAGGCGATACTGGTCGCGCCACATGAACCAAATGACCTTGAAGTAACTGGGATACCCGCATATTTCATATCCCTCGGTGCCATAGAAGCACCATGCGGCAACAAGATAGAGCGATAGTCCAAGCAGGCCACACGATAGAGCCGTCACTATGGGCAGAGTCCTGAACTGTCCTTTGTGCCACATCAGCAGCAGCACGGTCAGAATCACCAGGGGAGCGAGAATGATAAAGCTGGCGTACTCAACTGTGCCAATGCCCCAGATAAACGACAGCAGATACAGCCACCCGGAGCCGCGTGACCGCGCATAGGTCATAAGCACGATCATTGCCCCCAAGAGCAATGCAACGTCAAAGGCAGCGTTGTGAGCTCGCGTCGCAACAACCCAATATGGAGAACTAAAACAGAGGCCGATGGCGGCCACAACTCCGGCCACACGCGAAATGATGACGCCCTGTTTCTCGGGCAGATCGCTGGGGTTCACGAGCCTGAGTATCCCTGTCGAGACTAAGTGGTAGAGCAAGCCCACACCAATGGCTCCAAACAGAACACTCAGCGCACTTACCCGAACAACCGCACTACCGAAGGGCAAAGCCCATGCGAGCTGGAACAGTCCTCGCCACAGGGGGAGATCCGGCGTTTTGAGTGGGAACAATCCACCGCACTGGGTGATCAGGTTGGCCGACTCACCGGGATACGCCCAAGGGGAAAGCGTTGCACCGAAAACGATAAGAGCTCCTATGGTCACTGCCGCCCCAAGCAGGATCCCTATTGTGTGCTTACCCACTGTTTTCATGCACAGAACCCTATATTCTCACCTATCGAGTTACAATCTCAAAAGCCGGACGCGGCCTGCTCGAGACTCTATCGACCAGCTCGCAACCGTGACTGGCGTTAAGATTGCTTGCATCAGCAAGCGAACGCCATACTATAGAGACTTTTGAAGATACAATGGCCCCTTCGGACATTTGCCTGTCAGGAGACATTCATGAAACGGTCCTCATCCCGCCAACTGATTGTAACTCTTATACTTGCCGCCTTTTTTGTATCCGGATTCACAAGTCTGATCTACGAGATCATTTGGGTGCGGATGTTGACGCGCTACGTCGGGGGAAGCACGTTCTCCGTGACCATCGTTCTAACCGTTTTCATGGGGGGGTTGGCTCTGGGAAGTCGAATCGCATCAGCCTTTGTTGACCGACTCTCCGACAGACGTGACTTGGTACGACTCTACGGCATCATCGAAGCCGTGATAGGGGCCTATGCTGCACTGTTCCCCTTACTCCTAGGGGCTGCCAAACCACTGTATGCATTTGTTTACAGAAGTGTCGATGCCAACATGATCCTGTTCGGCACTTGTTCGGCAGCCATTTCGATTGTTCTCCTGATCTTGCCTACAACACTTATGGGCGCCACTCTCCCTCTTCTGGCTCGTTACTACATTCAGGAAACCGGTGGATTGGGAGCGCGCACAGGGCGGCTTTACGGGATCAACACTATTGGCGCTGCACTGGGTTCTCTGCTGTGCGGAATCGTCATGCTGCGATGGCTGGGTGTTGCCAAGTCCCTAACCCTTGCCATAACAGTCAACATTGGTATCGGGATTCTGTTCGTTTTGCTTATGGGGGGCTGGGGCAAGTTGTACGGGATACGACAGCGTCTCCAAAACGCCATGTCAGCCAAGAACTCGCATATACCACGACGGCACCGCAGCGTGTTGATCCTTCTCGCCGTGTCGGGTGCCTGTTCAATGGCCTATGAAGTGATATGGACAAAACTCCTTGCCCTTCTCGTGGGCCCGACCACCTATTCATTCACACTAGTCCTCTTCACATTTATTACAGGATTGGCCTTTGGTAGTATGCTATTTGGATGGATAGGAGATCGTGTGAGACGCCCCTTTCACCTGCTCATCACCACCCAGTTCGTCGCGGCCGCGACCGCACTGCTATGCAGCCAGTTTCTGGGGAACTCCCAGATGTTCTTTGCCAAGCTTCTCTACATATTCCGTGGCAGCCTCCCCTTGCTGGAAACAGCTAAGGGCGCAGCAGTTTTCACCGCTATGTTCCCCACGACAGTGATGCTCGGAGCCGTATTCCCGTTGGCAACACGAGTCGCCGCGCAGGACGTCAAATCTGTCGGATCAGTCGTAGGGCGACTGTACATGTTTAACACGATCGGAGCCGTAACGGGGTCGCTGTGTGCAGGGTTCTTGTTGGTTCCTCTCTTGGGCAAAGCAGACAGCCTCTCCTTGTTGGCGTTGATGCAGGTGGCCGTTGCTCTTGCGGCCCTCCTTGCCATAGCAGTAAAGGACACGGACAGACCAACACAGATTAGGGCATGTACAATTGGCGTAGCGCTAATGGCGGCAGCGCTCTTCCTCCCCCGCTGGGATATAGTCTCTCTAACCAAGGGGCGCTACCATCGTTTCCATGAGTTCGCGGAATATCTTGATCAGACAGGTCTCTTTGAGGCCGCGTGGTCTTCTCCGCGACTTGATCAGAATCTCCCGGACACGACCCGACACCTCTTTGTGGAAGACGGGATAGGGGGGTTCGTGTCAGTCGCCGAGTCCGTCAGCGGTTTGGGCTCAACCAATGTGTTCCTAACCATCAGCGGGAAGACGGATGCTTCATCAGCCGGCGACCTACATACGATGACGCTAACGGGGCAGGTCCCCATGCTACTTCATCCACACGCCAAAAAGGCCATGGTGGTGGGCCTGGCAAGCGGGATAACCGGCGGCGAGATGCTGCACTATCCATTGGAGCAGCTTGACATACTTGAAATCAGCCCCGAAGTCGTCAGGGCATGCCGCTACTTCGACCGATGGAATAACGGCGTGCTGGATGACTCTCGGACAAAACTCATTCTGCAAGATGCCAGGACACATATTCTGCTCGCAGACGAGACGTACGACGTCATCGTGTCGGAACCATCGAACCCTTGGATGGCAGGTGTGGCCAACCTGTTCACAGTTGAGTACTTCAGGGAAGTCCGCAAGCATCTTGCTCCTGACGGTGTCTTTGTCCAGTGGTATCACGCATATCAGACAGATTGGGAGAGCTTCTGTCTCGTAGGCAGAACTCTTTCTCAAGTGTTTCCAAATAACTGCATAGTAAAAACCAGCACCACAGGCTCGGACTACCTGCTGCTCGCCTTTGCCGACAGTCGCTCCCTGACGGAACGACTAACGAATGTTCCGACAGCAATGCCATACGCAAGAGCCTCGTCGAACATGCAGATGCCGACTCCTGACGTCTTGCTGCCTTTGGTTGTGGCCGAGAATACTGCCGAACTCTACGGCACGGGACTAATCCACTCTGACGCCCAGCCGCATCTGGAGTTCATTACACTTCACGGCCTATACAAAGAAACTACTGATATCCTCCACCACCTTGTCGAAGGCGCGCGCGTTTCCCCGTACGTCTCAGAAGGCATGCGCCAACTTGCTGAACCGGAAAAGCGTCTCGATCTTGCCGAATTCATGGCATCAATGAACGTGGAGCCTTACGGACTGAGCGGATTGGCGGCAGATGCCAGCGTAACACTTCTCGCTAGGCGCGAAAGAATTATCGAGAATTTTGCCCGGCGTACTAAGGGAGAAGGGTACGACAGGATTCTTGATCCCGTCGAGAAGACGCTATGCCTTGCCGTACACGAGCGTGAACTCATGCGTCGCACCAGTACCCAGCCACGGTCCACGGAGGACCTCGCATACCTTGCCCTAACCCATTTTGATCTCGGCAACGTATATGTTGCTCGCCAAGAGTGGCAAGCCGCTGCTACGGCATTTCTCCAAGCTGAGTTTCTTTCCCCTGGTTATTCCGCAGCACTGGCCAATCTGGCACGGTGTTACGATCGACTCGGGCAGCATGTTCCGGCAGCGACGGCGTATGCGCGACTCCTACTTCTTGATCCCAACAACGGGCAACTCTGGGCTCGGTTCGCAGCAACACACATAAGAAAGGGTGACCTGCAGCTTGCCCGCAGCTTGTTTGAGCACGCTCTTGAAGTCAACCCTCTGTGCGCGCCCGCATTGACGGCCATAGGATCGCTCCTTCTCAAGGAAGGTGATCTACAGAAGGCTATCGAGACCTTGAAGAAAGCACTCGAAGTCGACCCGCGCGCCCTGCGCGCATACCAGAATGTGGCAGTTGCCTTGATTGATGCCGGACGTCCACAGGAGGCCATGCACTACATTGAGTTCGGCCTCTACGTACACCCTGGCGACAACTTCCTGTTGAGACTGAAAGCTGCCCTTGTGAATGAACCGATCTCAGCCGCAGCTAGCGCTGCGCCTTAGCCTCACCCGAGAGGATCCGATCCACCTTCACTTGACAAGGAGGACAGAAGTCCCTTCCCTTCGCATCCAGATCCTTCTCGTTGGGAGCGGGGAACATGCAGCATCGAGGCCAGGGGCAGTCCTTGAGCCCTAGCAGAAACCCAAAACTACGCATGCTCTCTTTGAGCACACGCGACTCAAGAAGATCTGAGGAATCCGAGCCGCCTGCGGCTGTGTCCTTCAGAGAGTTCATATCCAACAGGGCGACGCCCCTTTTGCGGAACAGACCGCCCCGAAAAGCTGACTTGCCAGTGGGCGAGTCGATGAGCCCCAGCACCCACGCATGATCCTGTGCCAGCGCATCCACTTGTGACTCTACGGTTCTGAGCAAGGAGTTCGTGCGAGCATCAAAAACCGCAGAACACGGGCACTCAGAGGCAATATGCCAGGCAACCTTCTCTCCAATTGAAGGTGCAGGATTTCCCAGAACTGTTACCACCAGGTTAGTCGGCGTCTCATTTGCTGCCGTTTGTCCATGCACTGAGCCAGTGCAGCTCAGCATTGCACATAGCATAGCTGTACTACAGGAACGTCCCATCTCGCTGATCTCCTTGTATAGAAAAAGAGGGCCTCAGTCATTACTGCTGAGACCCTCTGCCATCTTCTTGTTGTCTGAGCCAGACTACCGACGACGACGAAGGCGAGTGCCGACCAGCGTCATAAGGCCAAGGCCAAACAGTGCCCAAGTTCCAGGCTCAGGAACGACCCAGCCACTCCCATCAGGGTTTGTGCCGCCACTTGAATAGAAACCCGTCAACACCGTCGGATCAGGGGAAACGATCAGCTGGCTATTCAGGTTGTAGTAGTAGCCGGAGTAAGTGCCGGCCGTGATCGTTGCAACTGCTGATATCGTCGAACCGGCCGGAGCCGTATCATAGTTCAGCGTTCCATATATGTAACCCGCATCAGCAAAGTTTGCGGTTCCCAATGGCGTCACACCGTCGTAGAATGTGACCATTCCAGCGTGGGCTCCACCTCCACCCACATAGGTGTCCAATCCCGATCCATAGGCACCACCGCTATCAGGCCCATACAGCCACTGATTGCCGCTGGTCTCGGCATTGCTGTCATATCCGATCGGCCCCGCCGTGACACTCAGGACCATGGCAAACAACGTTATTACTGCAACCTTAATTGACATTCGATCATCTCCCTGCTTGTGCTGATGAGTGTTTCGCACTCTGATAGATATTTTTACAGGTTATTGAGATACTTATTCGTCTCATCCCAACTGTATCCGCCTTCAGCTTTGTACCAGAATGCGTCACCTAAGGTGATCTCTTCGGTTGCCGGAGTACTACCATCGCTGCCTTCGAGATGCCAGTAGTCATTACCGAGATTGCTGATCAAGATTGTGTACCCGCCATTTACATTGTCCCAGAGATAGATCTTGTCAGAACTAGTCTTCTTGGATTCAAACTGCGAAGCACCATCGTTGATGAAGTCAGTATCGTTGACAGCGATCTTTGAACTAAACGGATAGCCAGCCAAGTTGAGGCCCGCTGAGATCGGTGTGGTTATATCAGTGCTCTCAACAGCCTGTCCCGTAATCGTGAGATCGAGAGGATCGTCTTCATTCTGGGCCGAGCGGATCCAGAAGGCATCGCCAGTTTCGATAGGGGGATTGGTCGGGCCACTCTCATCGACCCACTCTCCTCCCTCGAGCCAGTAGATGTCGTATCCTGTCCCGTTCCAAACGTAGACTTTGTCAGGGGACTGGACCTTGGAGATGAAGCCACGAAGCTGATCTGTTCCCAACACACCCGCCAGATTTGCATCCGCCGAATCAAAGGGATCGACCTGCACCGCCACGAGGAGCAACCCACCATTGGAAGGCAGCGTCTTGGTGTAGACACCAGCCACGTTTTCGCTCTTTACCTCAACGGCCTGGACCGTCATGGCGACAAGAGCCACTACTGCGAGAATTCCGAGGATTCTCTTCATTGCTGTACCTCCAGTTGATTTGTGTTTCGACATATGTATTGTGAAACTTCTCTGATTTCCTGCACTAAATATAGACGGTCTCGCCCAAATGGTCAACCACTATTTTTCGCATTTTTCCTTCATCTTCCAGCCGTTAAGTGCATGCCCTGCTTTCGACGCGTCTTTCACTGTTTTTCCTGCGAATACTGCTTTTTCGCTCCCCAAGGAGCCTACTGCGCGGGTAGAGCCGTGTCATCCACGGGAGGAAGCACACCTTCCTCGACGAGCTGCGCATCCATCTCGGGTGTCAGCTCCATCGGCAGGGGGGGCATTCCCTTCCTGATCAGGTCCATCTGATAATCCTGAAGGTGCTTCTCCAGCTCTTCACCTTCAAGTTCCGGTTTCTTAACTGTCCTCACCCGCGCTGCCCTGCGTTGCGCGAGACGTTCTTTGTAGGAGAGTTGTTTCTGGCCGGGTGTGCCGGAGCGGGACGAAGCGGGCGAGGATCCGCCTCCTCCGCCACTGGCAGACATTCCGGGGCCGGCCATGGAGATCCAGTGCTCTTCTTCGCCTTTTCTCAGGAGCGCCATCTCTTCTATGTAGTCAGCGTCTACGAGCTCGATGAAGTCTTCCATTTCACCGATGCGGAGGAAGTAACTCTTGGGCGGCTTCATGGCCACGTTGACAAACCCGACCTGGATGCCGCTGTCGTCCTCGGTGATGGCGCACATCGTGAGGTCTTTCGTGAACGGAGGCGCGACCGGTCCGGTGAGCTTCTGCGCCGTGGCGGACGGATCGGGCTGCACCTCACCGAACGGCTGCCGGTCGAGGATCGGCTGGTAGCGGTCAAAGGCGAACTGCTGGAGCGCGGCCGGGGCCACCGTCACCGTGGCAAGAACGACCAACACAGCCAGTATGTACGATCTGCGATTCATCTCCATACCTATGGTAACGGGTTCAGGGGGTAGGGTTCAAGGCAAGATGAAGTACGAACAGCCGAACATTCGAGCAGCCCCTCCTTCGCCAAGGCTACGGAGGGCGAGCGAACTACGAAGGTGAGAAAGGGAAGTCTCGCGCGGAGGCGCAGAGGCGCGAAGAGGGAGTTCACATGGATGGATAGGATGAACGGGATATGAATAGGCAGCTACGCGTGGGGCCTGCTAAAGAGGGTCCGGACACGGTCGGAGAGACGGCGTTTCCCCTTCCGTGGCGGCTTCCTGGTGCGGTCTCCTTCTTCGACATAGTGGGGCGTCCCGTCCATGTCGTGCAACAGGAAGTCATCGTCATCATCCTCCCACGCCTCAGCGTTCACGTCCTCGTCGTCCCAACCGGGGTCGTCTCCCTCCTCCATATTACCGGGGTCAGAGAGAATAGTGAATCCGTAGCCGCCGGGACCGCAGTGCCTATCAAGGGAGCGCCGTATGCGCTCGATCATCAAGGAGGAGTCGTGCGGACCGGAGATATAGTGGGGTCGCCCGCCGTTACCGAATGCAGGGACAGCATCGGCATCATCAACATCGATCGCCTCAATCACCTGGCGGGCCCGCTTGAATTCACCACCGGGCTCAAACCCCAATTCGTGCGCATAGGCAACAGCCCCATCGATTACGCTGCGCGCATAGGCAGGCGTGGCGTTGCGTTTGCGGCCAGAGACCTCAGACATTCCCGCCAGAAGTTCGTCGTATTGATCCCGGCTCACGATGCGCATAAAGGAATCCTTGACGCCAAGACAATAGGCGTCGACAAGAAAGGCGGCTGCGACAAAAGAACCATCCCCAAGGCTGCGACAGACGACGACATGCCCGGTACCGACGCGGAAGATCGAAGCGGCAACATAGACATCGTGGATGGGCGCTTCTCGAATCAGACGGAGCGGAACGCCATCGTATGCCCTTGCGACGGCATGTGCCCGCTTCTGTTGCTTCTTCTTTGCCGCGACGCGCTGCTTCTTGCGTGCCCGGTTCTTCGCTATCCTTGCTCTGTTCTTCTTGGCCATAGCAGCACGATACAAGACTGATCAGACGAATTCAACCATGTCGCCGTAGCGGGTCAGGAGCTTGTCGTGCGTCAGGAGGCGAAGGGGTTCTGAAATCGCCTGTGCCACGAGGATGCGGTCGAACGGGTCGGCGTGATGATCGGGCAGCTCCTCTGTTGCGGCGGCATGGACGGAGCTGATGGGCAGCTCCAGGTATCCGGCTTCACTGAACAGCTCCGATGCTTCACGGCCAGACACCGGCATATTGCCACGTGCCAATCCGTGCTTGATCGAGATCTCCCATACCGTGGCTGCACTGAAGTAGAGATCGTTGCGACTGTCCGTGATCATGCTTCGCGCATCAGCGGAGAGACGGGGACTGTCCGTTATGGCCCAGAGCGCGATCTGCGTATCGAGCAGAAGCCTCATTCCTGCTCCTCCGACCTCGCCCCGAACAGCTCCGCAATGGTGGCGTTGTCCCGGTCGATATCATCAGGAACACTGAAGCGCCCCCGCGCCACACCGATCCGCTTGGATACCGGCGTCTTGGAAAGAGGAGTGAGGCGCGCCACTGGTCGGCCACGCCGGGAGATGACAACCTGGTCCTCTTTTCCGACCACGAGTGACTCCACAATCCGCGAAAGGTGGGTTTTCGCCTCAAAAAGACTTACAGTATGCATGCTATCTTCTTTCCTGTTGACTAGACCAAACTAGTTTGTTTAGAGGATGTTGTCAACAGGGATTTTCGAGTTGAACATGGCATCCGGAGGCGTAGTATGGGCGCTGAAGGCTCCGCATCAGGTGGGGCGGTATACGAGGGGGGTGGCTGTGACGACGATTAAGCAGGCTTTTGTTAAGACGTATCAGCAGCACGCGGACCGGACCGCACTGCGCTGGAAGGAAGATGGTGCGTGGATCGAGATGAGCTGGCGTGAGCTCATGGCGCGCGTGCGACAGGTCAGCGAGGTGCTGAACCGGCTCAAGGTCAAGCCGGGACAGAGCGTGGCGATCCACATGGATAACTGCCGCCAATGGCCCGAGATCTACCTCGGAATCGTCAGCGTGGGATGCACGGCGGTGCCGGTGGACGCCAAACTGCGCCCCCAGGAGGTGGCCCATGTGCTCCGCAACTCGGAGGCGGAGGTGGTCTTTGCCTCGGCTCGGACCACCCCCATCCTGCGCGAAGTCGAACCGCACACCCCGACCCTTAACACCGTGGTGCTGATGGAGGGCGAGAAGGTTCTGCCGATCAAGAACGGACGCATCCGCTACCTCGACTACGATGACACGATGGCCGACGTTCAGGAAGCCTCAGAACGCGACGACTGTCTTTTCAACGTCCGCGAGCCCACAGAAGGGGACGTCGCTTCGATCATCTATACCTCGGGAACGACGGGTCGCCAGAAAGGCGCCATGCTGACCCACGGCAACTTTGCCAGCAACGTGGAGGCGGTCCTGCAGTGCATCGACGTCTCGCCGGAAGACAACTTCCTGCTGGTGCTGCCCCTCCACCATGCGTTCGCCTTCACCGCGAATCTAATGATACCGATCTTCAGCGGCGCCCAGATCAGCTTCATTGAAAGCCTGAAGACGGTCGGAGAGAACACGCGCGAGGTGTCGCCTACCGTCCTGATTGGTGTTCCGCTCCTGATCGAGAAGATCTATGCGCGCATCATGGCGGGGCTGAAGAAGAAGCCCGCCGCCTACTTCCTCTATAGAGCAGGACTGAAAGCACCGGTGATTAAAGGCATCAAACAGAAGCTGGGCGGCAAGCTCCGCTTCTGCGTCGTGGGCGGGGCGCCTTCGGCCGTTGAAATAATCAACGGCTATACCGAGTTGGGCATCCCCATCATTGAGGGATACGGCCTCACCGAAACAGCTCCGATCCTGACGTTCAACCCGGTGGATGCCCCCCTCCCCGGCAGCGTCGGCAAGGCGCTCCCCGGCGTGGAGGTCAAGATCAAGGATCCGAACGAGGAGGGTATCGGGGAGATCATCGCGCGGGGTCCGAACATCATGCTGGGCTACTACAAGAATCCCCAGGCCACGGCCGACGTGATGGAAGAGGACTGGTTCCTGACCGGCGACATGGGCTACATCAATGAGGACGGCTACGTGATCATCACGGGACGCAA
This sequence comes from Kiritimatiellia bacterium, assembly GCA_016783675.1. GTDB lineage: Bacteria > Verrucomicrobiota > Kiritimatiellia > UBA8416 > JABMPJ01 > JABMPJ01. The sequence continues at coordinate 17,985 of JADHWE010000012.1, read as the reverse complement.
GAAGAGCCTGATCGTGAACCGCGAGGGGAAGAACATCTACCCCGAAGAGGTCGAAGCCCAGATACTCAAGAGCGAGTATGTCCTGGAAACGATCGTGCTGGGCTACACCGTCGAGGGCGAGACGGGCGAACGGGTTGGGGCCATTGTGGTCCCCAACGAGGAGGCCGTAGCCGAACACCGTCGTCGTCGCCAGCACCCGGTAACGGACGACGAACTCACGCAGCTTATGGTGAGCGAGGTCAAGCGGGTCACTACTGACATCTCCGAATACAAGCGCCCCAGGCGCATCCAGGTCCGCAGCGAAGAGTTCGAGAAGACCTCAACCAGCAAGGTGAAACGGTATCTCTACGCGATCACGCCCACCGAGGTGTAGGAGAGAGATTAAGCCGCAAGAGAGCGCAAGGAACGCAAAGAGACGTTGCCCGCAGATGGCCGCAGATTCACGCAGATCTGCGGCCATCTGCGGGCAAGAAAAGCAGACGACGAGTTCCGTGGTTCAGTCTTTCCCCAGCAGGGCCTCGACTCTGGCTACATCCTCGGGGGTGTCGACGCCGATACCGATGTCGTCGGTATCGATGACTACCATGCGGGCGCCCAGGGCGAGCGCGCGCAGTTGTTCGAGTTTCTCGGTCTCCTCCAGTAGCGTGGGCGGGGATGAGACGATCCGATCCAGGAAGGCGCGGCGATAGGCGTAGATCCCAATGTGTCTTCGATAGACTCCCGATGGGTCCAATGGGAAACCGTCACGGGCATAGGGGATGGGCGCACGTGAGAAATAGAGCGCCTGCCCCTCGTCGCCTGTCACCACCTTAACGACGGCTGGGGCATGCAGGTCGGCCAGATCCGTGATCGGTGTTGCTGCTGTACCCATGTCCCAGTCGGGATTCTCCAGCATTACTCCGGCAAGGCGGTCGATCAAATCGGGATCGACCAGGGGTTCATCCCCCTGGATATTGATGATGATTCCGGCATCGGACGAGCTGACCGCTTCGGCCACGCGATCGGTCCCGGATGGATGATCTTCGCGTGTCATCACGGCTTTGCCGCCGGCACCTTCAACGACGTCGCGAATACGGTCATCGTCCGTCGCCACCAACACATCATCGAGCCGCCGCGCCATCCGCACGCGATCAAGCACGTGCAATATCAGCGGCTTGCCCGCGATTTCAACCAGGCTCTTGCCCGGCAGCCGCGTCGACGCATACCGCGCCGGAATCACACCAACAACCTTTTTCAAATCGCTCATACGCTCGTAGTCCTAAGCAGAGGCCTTGATCGCTTCCATCAGTTCATCGCGGCTGCACGGAGCGGTGCCGATCTTGGCGCAGACAACACCGGCCGCGTAGTTGGCGAGATTGGCGGCTTCAACGTGATCTGCTCCCGCCGCGAGGGCGAGCAGCGATGCCGCGATGACCGTGTCGCCTGCGCCGGACACGTCGAACACTTCGCGTGCGCGGGTGGGCAGCAGCACGGCACCAGCGCCCGGGCGGCAGAGGTACATGCCGTGCGGTCCCAGCGTTATGGCCAGAAGCTCCGGCGACCATTTCTCCAGCAGCACAGCGGCGGCACGTTCAAGCCGCGGATCGATCGCGGGATCCACCAGGGGCTCATGCACCGACTCACCGGCGGCTCCACATGCCTCCTTGAAATTCGGGGTGGCGATCGTGAGACCGCTGATCGCGACCGGATGATCGTCCTTGGGGTCATACCCCACCGGGACGCCCTTCTCACGGGCCAGTTCCATGATTCGCTGCACGAGATCATCCTCGATCACGCCTTTGCCGTAGTCTTCAACGATTACGCCATCGACGCCATCGAGAAGCGACTCCAGCTTGTCCTGGAGCAGTCCAACGTGGTCGGCCACCGCGTCCGGCGCCCCCTCCTGGTCGAAACGAACGACCTGTTGGCGCTCGGCCACAACCCGGGTTTTCACGGTTGTGCGCAGCCCCTCGCAGCTGAGAATCCCGGATGTATCAATGCCCTGTTCCGACAGGAGCGATCGCAGCGCTTCACCATCGGCGTCATCCCCCACCAGACCCGCCATGCCGGCTTGCCCGCCCATAGACTGGATATTCAGCGCAACGTTGGCCGCGCCTCCAGGGACCATCGTGTCGTTCATCACATGCACAACTGGAACAGGCGCTTCGGGTGAGATGCGGGAGACCGCGCCCGACACGTAGCGGTCCAGCATCAAATCGCCCACAACCATCAGGCGTTTGGATTTGGCGTTGTTGAGAATCTCGTTGGCACGCGCTACACTGATCATGGGGCCACCGTTCCTTCCAACTGCGCATCCATCAACTCAACGCGCTCGATCGTATCGGACGACAGCCATTCACGTGCCACATCACTTATCCGGGCTCCGTTCGGACGCGTCATGCTATAAAGAGACAGGTTGTGATGTTGCATGGTCCGACCCGGTATCCGTACGGGGGTCACGCGGTAGCTGATTCCGTGGGCGGAGGCGAGGATGCTGTTCCGCCGGTCGAACCATTCAACGCGTGCCCCGTTCACTTCAAGCTCCACGCGCCCGGTCGACAGCGGCAACATACGGGTCACATCCGCCAAGTCTCCGTAGGGGAGCTCGCCAAGGCGGGCAAAGCATGCCGGTTCCCACATCTGGCCCTCGGTCTCGACCAGGCGCAGATGCCCCCGACGGACAAAGACGCGGTAGCGGGCGCGCAACGACGGACCAAGCCTGACTTCCTGGGCCGCGAAGCCCGACATGTCACCCTCTTCGTCAAACCCTTCCGTACGGATGTCTTCCAGTACAAGCGCATAGGGCCAACCGATCCGCATGCTGTCGACGACAACGTCAACGCCCAGGTGCTTCTCGATCCGCTCCTCGATGAACTCGTGTCCCCCGCGGGTCCGAACTGCGAAGAATACCGTAACCAGCACGACAATCAGTATGATCAGGACGGTTACCAGGAACCGCCCCACAACCCCCATGCCTCCTTCAGGTGTTTTGACTTTCATAGCCGCCTCCCCTATTCATATCCACAATGCGGGGGCGCATCGGCGCCCTGTTTGCGGGGGCACACGTAGGTGCCCCCCTACGCGCCGAAAAGGATCGTTCCCAGGCGAATCCATGTGGCCCCTTCTTCGATCGCAATCTCAAAGTCATGTGACATCCCCATCGACAGCTCGTCGAGCGGAAATCCACTTTCCGCGCGCCACCCATCGCGCAACTCACGCAGCCGCGCGAAATGCGGGCGTGCCTCTTCGGCCTCCGGCGTGAACGGCGGAATGGTCATCACGCCGGACACATCCAGGTTCATGAGCGTCTGACACCTCTCCAGCACGGCCGGCGCCTCCGCCGGCGTCAACCCGAACTTGCTGCCTTCACCCGATACATTCACCTCGAGCAACACGGGAAGCGTCTTGCCGGCCTCCGCCGCGGCGCCATCGAGAGCTTCCAGCAGCCTGAGCGAGTCGACGGAATGGACATAGCTGAACAGTCGAGCCACGTCACGCGCCTTGTTGCGTTGGATATGGCCGATCATATGCCAGGTCAGCCCCGTTGGACAGAGCGGAATCTTCTGGGCGGCCTCCTGCACACGGCTCTCTCCGAACACGTCCAAGCCGCTATCGGCCAACGCGCGCACGGCATCAGGCCCCTTGCGCTTGCTGACCGCGACCAGCTTAACATCTTCGACCGCGCGTCCTGCCCGTTCACAAGCCGCCGCAATGCGGTTGCGGACTTCGTCTATTCCTGTTTCCGACATCCACGCTCCAGTTCTGGCCCCGGCCCGATCGGAGAGCGGGCCCTACCTTGCACTCGATGAGATCCCCCCGCGCCCGGGATGCGCAAGTGAAGCGCTTCGCGCTATCCTTGCATCAGCCGGGCTCAGGCTGTGTCGCCATCTTCTTCGCTGGCTGTAGATCTCTGCGTCCACCGGGACAAGCCCGGTGGGGCGCCCTTCCTGCCGTCGCTACATTCTCCCTTTGAACGCCCGCTCGAGCGTGACGGGATCCGAGTAGCGTATACCGCTTCCGGCCGGCAAACCGAAGGCCAGCCGGCTCACCTTCACCGGCTCGCCCCGCAGGGCTTCCTCGAGGAATGCCGCCGTCGCATCTCCTTCTACATCAGTATTTAACGCAAGAACCACCTCGCTGATCCCCTCCTCGCGAACGCGCGCCACGAGCGATTGCACGCGCAAGTCAGCAGGCCCCTGCCCTTTCGGAGGCGAGAGGGTTCCCATGAGGGCATGATACCGTCCGCGGAATCCTCCGGAGCGCTCGATGGTTGCGATGTCGGCCGGCTCCTCGACCACACACAGCAGTCCATCCTCCCTGCCAGGGGAGGTGCAGAGCCGACATGGATTCTCGTCAACCAGGGTTGGTGATCCGCACTTGGCGCAGCCGGTGACGGATTTCTGGACAAAGGCGAGGGAAGCGAGCAGTTCATCGATGAGGTCACGACGGCCCACGGCCAGGCGCATGGCCATCCGTTCAGCCGATCGACGACCCACGCCGGGGAGCTTCCCCAGCGCCGTCACCAGTCTCTGCAATGCTTCAACCGCCGCCATCTTATCCGCCGAACATGTCGCCAAGACCGGCGCCCTCGGCCAGGCGGGACATATCGCCGGCCGCAGCCTTCTTCGCGGAGTCCATCGCACTGTTCACCGTTCGCGCCACCATATCGCCAAGTCGCTTCGGATCCATGCCCGACATCGCCTCGGGGGCAATAGATACCGACTTGACGGTCATATCCCCGCACGCCTCGACCGTCACCGATCCATCGGGGCTCGACGCCGAGACAATCTTCCGCTTCAGCTCCTTCTGCATCTTCTTGAGCTGCTTAACCTGCTTCATCATTTCTACCATGTTGGGCACGATCAATTCTCCATCTTCTGTATGGGGGCACACGTAGGTGCCCCCCTACTCTCTTACATCCACAATGGTGCCGTTGAACATGTCCAGCACCTGCTTGACTTCATCACGCTGTTTCCACGCCTGCGCATTGCCTTTCCGCGTGGGCTGCGGTTCCGGCGCTGCGGGCGTCTCTACATCTACACTGTATTCCTCTTCCGGCGCGCGCGTCTCCGCGACCTGGGCGGGCCGCTCTTTCCCCACCTGGAACGTCGCCGTCACCGGCCGCTTCAGTACATTCGCCAGGCTGCGTTCCACCGCCTTACGGTTACGCGGCGACTCGAACAGGCTGAGCTCCGTCGCAAACTCCGGGTCGAAATCGATATGCACCGTGTCGCCTTCCACCCCACTGGGGCAGGCGTCCTTGAGTGCGCCTTGAACGGCCACGGCGATCCGCCCGGCATGCGCCACGATCTTGGACCACTGCGCCTGCAGTGTCGCCAGCTCATCCCCCGCTGGTGCGACCTGCTTTGGCTTCGCCGTCGCAGGCTTTTGGGGCGCCGCGGGTTGGGGGGGCGCCGCCGTTGCAGCAGCAGGCGGGGCAGCCCGTCGGGCGACCGTCGGGGCGGGCGCGGCCGCCGCGGGCGCTTCCGCCATCGTCACGACCCCGCCCCCAGCTTTGAGCGCGTTGATTTGGACGATGAGTTCCTCGAGCGTGGCCACCCTGGCCGCCCGTGCACACCGCACGAGTGCTGTCTCCAACAGGATCCGCTTCGACAGCGAAAAGCGCATGCGCTCGTCCGCGTCAGATAGAATATCGCAGATGCGCAGGAGACGCTCGGCATCCACGCTCTCGCCCTCTTCGCCGGTGTAGGCACTCACCAGCCGATTGCGAAAGCCGTCCATCAGCTCCAGCACAAGGCGTTGAAGATCCTTCCCCGCCTGCTCCAACGCATCGACCTGCCCAATGATTGACGCCATCTCTCCGGCAAGGATACCCTCGCTCAGCTCGTCGAGCGTACGACGGGAAACAAGGCCGAACACCTGCAGAACGTCTGCCTCCGAGATCTTCTTGCCTCTGAACGCGATAAGCTGGTCCAGGGCCGACTCGGCATCGCGGAGCCCGCCTTCGGATCCGCGGGCAATCGCGAGCAGGGCATCATCATCAATTTTGACCTTCTCGTCTTTGGCAATCAGTGCGAGCCGCTCAATGATCTCGGATTCCGCAATGCGGCGCAGGTCAAACCGTTGGCAACGCGAGATGATCGTGGCCGGAATCTTGTGTGGCTCGGTGGTGGCGAAGAAGAACTTCACATGCGCGGGAGGTTCCTCGAGCGTCTTGAGCAGGGCATTGAAGGCCGAGTTGCTGAGCATGTGTACTTCGTCGATGATGATCAGCTTGAAGCGACCGTGTGCGGGGGCATACCTAACGGTCTCACGGAGGTCGCGTACCTCGTCCACCCGATTGTTCGACGCACCGTCGATCTCCATCACATCAAGGCTCGTGCTGGCCATGATCTCACGGCAGTTGTCGCAGGTGTCACACGGCGTCGCGGTCACACCGGTCTCGCAGTTGAGGGCCTTGGCAAAGATGCGGGCAATGGAGGTCTTGCCTATTCCGCGGGGACCAACGAACAGGTAAGCCGATGCGATCCGGCCCGAAGCCAGCGCGTTCTCCAATGTCTGCACCACGTGGTCCTGCCCCACAACATCCGAGAACTGTTGTGGACGCCATTTCCGGGCAATGACTTCATACGTCATGGTCTCTTATCCCTTCGTTCGTCGCATGATGGCCCATCCCCCCTGCTTTGACAATCCGGAAGTCAGAGGTCGGAGGTCGGAGGTCGGAGGTCAGAGGTCGGAGGTCGGAGGTCGGAGGTCGGAGGTCGGAGGTCGGAGGTCGGAGGGAGCTGCATCCATCGGATCTCTGACTTCCAATCTCTGACCTCCGCTTTTCGGGCTTGTCGATGCAGAACGGGCTTGCCTATACTGACCTCGCGTTGGAACGGTGTTAAAGCGAGGATACGAGGCTATGCCCACTGACAAACTATCGATCAACAGCCGTACGCTCAGCCATAAGCTGATGGTCCTCTACGCGCTGATGTTTATCCTGCCAGGCGGATACCTGCTTTTCGTTATATGGGATCTTCGCAACGCCGTGCTCGACCCCGAAGCCGTACAGATGCTCACCGGCATCAGCCTGCACCTGGGCGTCCCCGCAGCGATCCTGATGTCGTGTGCCGCCTTTACCTTGATGTACCGCTCGATGCGCAAGATCCACGAGGTCACGGAAGAGGCCGGCACGTTCTATACGGAAATCCACGGCACCACTACCGTTCCGCGCGAGCTCGCGGAGGAGAGCGACGAGGTGCAACGCATCTCCCATTACGTGACCGACATGATCGGGGAACTCCGCCGCAAGATCAACGACGTGGACCAGTACGCCCAGGACCTTGACCAGGCCAACAAGAAATTGATGGAAGTGGCTGTCGTGGACGGCATGACGCAGCTCTACAATCACAAACACATCCGCCACCTGCTGGTCACCGAACTGCGGCGCGCGGAACGCTTCTCGCATCCGCTGGCCATCATGATGATCGATATCGACGACTTCAAGAAATTCAACGACACCTACGGCCACCTGGTCGGCGATCGCGCCCTTCGTGATGTCAGCCGGATGCTCCGCAACAACATCCGCACCGTGGACGTACCCGCCCGCTACGGCGGAGAAGAGTTTCTCGTTATCCTTCCGGAAGCCACCATCGACGGCGGCGTGCTGGTTGCCGAACGTGTTCGGCAGGCCATCGAGGAACATTCCTTCGATACAGGCCGTGGCATCCGCAAGAGTCACATCACGGTGAGCATCGGCGTGTCGGCCTATGAAGGGGCGCCCGTGACCGATAGCGACCTGATCTCCCAGGCCGACACCCGCCTCTACGACGCCAAGCACGCCGGAAAGAACAAGGTGATCTCAAGCTGATCCCGGCTCGCTCGGAGAGCTCGCCCTACCTCGCCCACGATCAGGTAGGGCGAGCTCTCCGAGCGAGCCGCCGCAGGCGACGATAGACTGCGATGATCAGCGCGGGGACGGCCATGCCGTAGAGGATCAGGGCGCGTGTCCCGTTCGGGGGAATGCCGCCGGGCACTGCGCGCCACAGGTTCCAGAAGATCACCAGGCAGCAGAACCAGACAGCGGTCAGGTTGGCCAGGGCTTCACCCGAATGCATCAGTCTCATCCCGCTCATGCGACGCGACTGGAACGGGTAGAAGAGGGCGCTGCCCATGTAGCCCAACTGGTCGAGCAACGCGTGCGCCGCAGACGCTCCGAAGATGACCGCCGTGGCCCAGATATCCCAGATCACGCCGCCGATCAGGCCGAACAGGACACCGATGACGAGACTGTGGCTCCAGGCGCGGTGCCACGGGATAAAGCCCGGGCTGACCCGCCCATCGTCCGTTGGGTCCATGCTGAAAACAGGTCCATCAAAGATGTCAACCTGCGTGGAGGCAAGGTAGTCGATTCGCACTTCGCAGTCGACCGGCGCGACGGCCTCCGCGTTGGGTGGCGGCTTGCTTCCGGGAATCAGGTTCTGTCCGGTATCCACCAAGGGGCCGTAGCGCACGGCAACCGTCCGGGCGGCCACGTCAAACGCCACCTCGTACTGCTGCCACTTGTCGAGACCAACGGGCACGGTATTGAGCTTCACCCGGATACTCTGGCCCGATGCGTGGGCCCGGTTAATCGCCTCGGCCACGCGGTCGGCGATGTACTGCGGATCCGGCTCGATCGGGTCCGGCGTCACCTCAATATCGTGACGGTAGAAATAGCGCGAGAACTTGAAGTCGATCGTGTCGGGCAACAATCCGAATACGCCGCCTAGAATAAAGTAGGTCGGGTTGCCTTCCGACGCGGCACGTACCGCCTCGGGCACGCATGACGCCGCCGCCACACCGGCTACGAAATGGGCTATGCCTTTCATAACAGCCCCAACCATCCGGCCACTGTGCTGCCGACGCCCGACATGTTACAGGCCATCGGCAACATAATAACGCCCAGGCAGTTCATCCGCCGGGAGCCGTAGAGCACCGGCATCAGGCCGATACCCGTGCCCACGAGCATCACGGCCAACCCGGTAAGGCCCGTGATGCCGACAACCAGCCCGACAATCAGCAGGAGGGCAACCGTGGAGATACGCCGATAGCCCACGCGCCCGATCAGCCACAGCATCCCGCGCGTCATGGGCCCGACCAACAACAGGGCCATGAGTCCCGCGATCGCCATGGCGCCCAGCATCAGGTAATACTCGAAATCGGTCTGGGGCGTCATGATGCTCCGCATCAGCGCTGCCCCGCCGCCCCGCTTGATGTGTACGCCGGGAACGAAAAACAGCATCAAACCGCCAACGTAGTAGACAAACTTGGAGGCCCCCTGCGACACCAGGAACACGCGGTCATTCCGAAGCGCCGTTGCATGGCCGGCCAGGAGGCCGCCCACACCGCCGGTAACCACGGGGAAGTACGCCGCGAATCCGCCTCCCAGTGTACCCGCGAATCCGCCGCGCAACACGTCATCCATCCGCAAGTGCGTCTCTACCTCCATGCTCTGTGGAGGCACACGCACATTCGTGCAGATGTTAAGCACCAACCACGGCACCGCAAAGAGGCCTACAAAGGCCGGCATGAGATTCTGAAAAGCCACGTCTGCCGCGATCGGTGTGCGGAAGATAAGGACGAACCCCAGCAGACCGGAAAGGCCGAACGTGATCAGTCCGGCGCCTGTCGTCTTCCAGCTATCCAGGAACTTCGTCCAGCCGGAGCGGCCGAGGCGTCCGCCTTTCGGCCATTCGGACATCAGCATGAATGCGATCACGGTCCAGAGAATCCAATGCGTGTGGCCACGGAACACTTTCTGGGTCACCGGCAGCAAACGGGGTGCGATGGGCGCCACGATAAACAGGAGCGCCATGAGCCCGACCATCCCGCCGATCGTGGTCATGATCACGGCCTCGTACCCCCGTCCCTGCATCAGGAACTTCTGTCCGGGCAACACTGTGAACATGGCGCTCTCGTCCGGCGCGGCCAGCAGCACGGAGGGCAAGGTGTTCAGCATGGAGTATCCCACCATCATGCCGGCCGCGAATGGGATCACGACTTCCGGCGCAAGCTCGACGCCCTGGGCGGTCAGCGCATGGCTCAGCATGACCAGGAGTCCCATGACATTATAGATATGCAGGCTCGGGACACAGGCCAACACCGAGGCCAGGAGGGTCCCGCACACCGTCGAGAGGACTACCAGCAGCGCCATCACTTCTGCGATTCTCCGATGAGAAGCTGGCGCGGCGCCTGGAGGCGCATCTCCGGTTTCTTGCCCGGCGCCACGTTCAGACTACCCGCCACATCCACTCGCGCGCCGCGTTGCGGCAGGCGCCCTGTCTCGAAGAGCTTCAAGGCCACCTCGCCCTGCGCCTTCACGCGGATCGAGCCGGTCGCATCCTTGACCATGAAGGAAACGTAATCGACGGGTTCCTCTTCCCCCACAAAACAACTGCGCGGCACCTCGCCGACGACACGCACATACGCGTAGTTCATGAGCGGAGTAATCTCGCCAATATTCTGCACCGGCAGTTCGCGGTGGGTTACGGCCAGGTAGAGCAGCACCAGTCCCGCTACGGCCAGCACGACCGACCCGATTCGCAGGATGCGCAGCATGGCCGGCTTGGGTGCATCGGAGTGACAGTACGGACATCGCCCTGCCGGGCCAATATAGCGGTTGCAGCTTGGACAGACGGCGGCCGAGGTCTCGTCCACCGGTGTAGCGTCATTCGTCATAACGATCACTCCCTGTTGCGTAAGAAAACCATACAGAGGTATCGCCAAACGGCAAGACTCAAAAAGGAGCTCTAGAGCTTACCCACGATCTCTTCGAGGACATCCTCGGTCGTGAGCAATCCGACCACCTCGCTGGCGCTGTTGCGGACCAGGCACATCGGCTGACGGGCACGCCGCATGATGGGCAGAATATCGTCGGCCGGCATGGAGTCGTTCACATACAGCGGAGCGCGCGCGAAGTCTGCCACGCGCCGATCCATCGCCACCTCGCGGCCCGACAGAATAGAGAAGATGTTGACCACACCGGTGTAGTGATCCTTCTCCACATCGCGTACCGGCATGCGCGTGAAGCCGGACTGGCGCGCGATCGTCCTGAATTCCTCAACCGACGTCTCCGAGGTGACCGTCGTCATGCGTGCCACCGGCACCATGATCTGTCCGGCCGTCTTGTGCGACAGCTCCATGACACGATGGATCATGAAACGTTCGCGGGGCGACAGCACACCATCACGTTCACCTTCCTTGGCCAGCACCTTCAAGTCTTCACGCGTCACGAACGGCGCCGGCGACGACAACGAGTCCTCGCCTCCGCGCACCAGCAACCGGCTCAATGCGATGATGCCCAGCGACAGTGGCTTGAGTATAATCTCCATCACGCGCAGCATGCCGGCGTAGCGGCGACAGCGCTCGATCGGCCGACTGTGAAACCACGCCTTGGGCAGGTACTCGCAGAAAACAAGTACCACTAGCGCCACGATCACCGCTGAGACCGGCTCACCCCATTTCCCAAGCCAGCGCGCAGCCACGCTCGCACTGATAACCGAAAGGATCACCACGCTGAGATTGGTGCCTACCAGTGTTGTGCCCAGCAGGCGGTCGAAATGCTCAAGGTAGATCTGCAGTGTGAGGGCCCCGGGATCGCCTTGCCGCACAAAATGGCGGAGCCGCATGCGCGAGATCGAAATCACGCCCGTCTCGATCCCGGCAAAGAACGCCTGCCCCAGGAGACAGATGACGATCAGAATGATTTCCGTGAACCCGTTCATCAGTCGTCACCCTCGTCTTCGTCCGGTTCCGGCAGATCCACGCGAACCAACTCCACCTCGAGTACGCGCCGCTTGCGCACCTTCAAGACAGTGACGCGGCATCCCTGCTCCTCAACCGTATCACCCGAATGCGGCATACGCTCCAAGTGTGCGCTTACCCATCCGGCAATGCGATCCGCACCCTCGGCCTCCAGCTCGCGATCCAGCTCGTAGTTGATATCTTCAAGGCTGGCCTGACCATCCACGACCCAGCGATCATCTTCCACCTTCTGGATCTCGGGTTTCTCCTGGCCATATTCGTTGATGGCGTCATCGGCGATTTCCTCAAGAATGTCGCCACGGGTCACCAGTCCGGCGGTGCCGCCATACTCGTCGGCCACGAAGGCCACGCGACGTCCCTCGTGCTGGAACGTGGCCAGCAACGTGTCAAGTGGAACGGTCTCGGGAACAAAGAATGCAGGGATGATGCACTCTGAGAGCGAGGGGTTCTCAGCAAGAATGAACCGCGGCACGTCCAGGAATCCCTCCGCATGGTCGAGCGAATCGCGGTAGACCGGGATGTAGCGAAACCGCACACCACGGGCCACCTGCTCCTGCTCCTCGGCGGGATCATCGAGGTCGATCCCAACCAAGTCCACCCGCGGCGTCATGACGTCCTTGGCCTGGGTCTCTTCCAGGCGGATGATGCCATCGACCATGGTGCGCTCTTCTTCGTCCAGAACGCCTTCCTCTTCGCCCACTTCCACGACGGTTCGGAACTCGTCTTCCGTCAACGTGGCGCCCTCTTCCCTCAACTGCTTGTGGAATAGGGCCGACATCTGCTCCAACATCCAGCGCAGCGGCGTGGCAACGCGGATGAGGACGACAAAGATCGGCGCGTAGAAGACCGCCAGCTGCTCGCTGCGGATCATGGCGAACCGCTTGGGCGCTACCTCACCGAATATCAGGAGAAGCGTGGTCATGGCCGGAATAGCCACCATTTCACCCCGCGACGGCAGCAGCGTTTCCGCCACCACGTAGCCGAGTGATGAGGCAGCAACATTGACGATGGTGTTACCGATCAGGATCGTCGACAGCAGGCTGGCGGGACGCGCCAACAGGTCACGCAACCGTGCCGCCCCTCCCGCATGGGTGCGACCGATACGATGGATGTGGATCGGGTTGAGCGAGAACAGCGCTGTCTCGGCACTCGAGAAGAAGGCCGAGAACGCCAGGAGGAGTACCAGTCCGATACATTCGACTATGATAACGAGACTCATGATACCGGTAGGGATGTTCTGAGTTCTGAGCTACAAATTCTGAGTGGGGAACCCCTACGACCTCCGGTCGTGGGGCGCAGAGATCTCCCGCTCCGACGACACAAGGTCGCCGGGGGCGTCAACGCGGATACCTCTTGAGTCGCGACCCTGACAGAATGAATACGAAGCCGCGTGCGATGAATGGAGGGATAGCCCTGCACCTCCATGTCCTTAATCATCCAGCGCCCCTCCGTTTTCTTGAGGCTACGGACCCACAGGCTACGCACGTGCTTTCCATTCTCATCGAATCCGTCGGCGCGCAGCAACATGTGCAGCGACTGGTCAACCCAGAGGCGCACCCGGCTGTACCCGGTCGAATCGACCCCCCATGCCGGGGCCGGAACATCCACGAGATAACAGTCGCGTCCCTTGGCCTGGTCCGTCCCAACGATGCGTCCGCCGCGCCACCACAGGAAAGAAAGGCTCAAGTCCGCCCACGTCAGGTCGGTCGATTCGATAACGCTGTCGAGGGCCATCTCCTCACCTGTGCCCCTCGTTACCTCGGGCCGTCCGCCGGGGCGAAGCTGCAACAGCAGTTCACGGCGCACGTCGCCCTCGTCATCAAGAACCCTGTAGCGGAACCGGGCCGGGTCGGCGCCCCAGTCCACCTCCATGTTGAATGTCACGCGCGACAGCTCCACGCCCCGCCGTTTGCGGACAACCATTTCGCCATGGATATCGAGGGGGTCACGCGGAAAACGGCGCAGCACGTCATCCAACAGTCCGTCCGCGGTTATCGGAGGTTCGTCGGGATCTGTGTCCGCATCGGACGGATCCGCGGTGGCCTGGGTCGGCGCGATGGCCACGGCGGTCAGCGCGGCCAGTGCGATGGCCATACGGGATCGGGATGTGCGATTCAAAAAGGTGTTCCTGTCCACTCTCATCCGACTTCAGGGGCACCGGCAACATTGCTCGCGGTGTTGGCTCGCCCGATAACCTCGCAGATACTTTCAAGGCCCGCTGCAGGAATAATAATCGTATCACGACGTCCGCCTACGTCTTCCGTCACACGCAGGAAACGCCCACGAGGATTCTCCCTGAGCTCGAATGTAAAGAGCTTCCGCTCAACCTGCACCTGTTCGCTGAACAGTTCTTTGTCCACCAGTCTGCCCTCGCCCCTGTCTGATTCCACACCCCGGACGGGTCCCCACGGACCTGTCGCCAATGCCGTGAAAGGTATCAAAAAGGGTTGGGTTGTCGAGGACTTAAGTCTCCCCCGCTCCCGGTTGGTGCCCGGCTCGCTCGGAGAGCTCGCCCTACCTCATCCTGGGCGTATCTTCACCGCCGGTCAGGTAGGGCGAGCTGTCCTCAGCGAGCCGTGGCACGCGTGACGCGGCCGACTCAGGATATTCCTTGTCGGATATTGGATCTTGCGTAACTATCCCGTCCATGAACGAAGCAGCTTTCACCAAAGACAACCTGATCAACTTCACTCCCCAACACGACTTCTTCGTCGGTGTCGACTCGGACGGGTGCGTATTCGACACCATGGAGATCAAGCAGAAGCAGTGCTTCCACGGCCTCATTGCCGAGATGTGGGACCTGGTTGCGATTGAACCCGTGCTGCGGGAAACAGCTGAGTTCATCAACCTCTACTCCCAGTCGCGCGGCACCAACCGCTTCCCCGCCCTGCTGCAGACCATTGACATGTTACGGAAACGCCCCGAGGTACAGGCTGCGGGCGTTGCCGTGCCGCAGATGGACGGTTTGCGCAAGTGGATCGAGGAGGAGAACCATCTCGGAAACCCAGCCCTCGAGACAAGGGTCGCCGCTACCGGCGATCCGGACCTGACCAAGGTCCTGGAGTGGAGTCTCGCCGTGAACCGCCGGGTGGAGGAGATCGTACAACATGTTCCGCCCTTCACATGGGTCCGTGAGTGCCTGCAGAAGATGGGCACCCATGCCGATATCGTGGTGGTTTCACAGACCCCCTCCGAAGCGTTGGTGCGTGAGTGGGAGATGAACGACATGATGGACTCAGTCGCGTTCATCGCAGGACAGGAGCTTGGCACGAAAGCAGAACACATCGCCATGGCCACGCGCGATCGCTATCCCGCCACACACATCCTGATGATTGGCGATGCGCCCGGTGACTGTCGGGCCGCCAAGGCGAACGACGCGTTTTTCTTCCCCATCAACCCCGCCCACGAAGATGAGTCGTGGAAGTTGCTCTACGAGGAGGCCTTCAACAAGTTCATCGGGGGGGCCTATGCAGGGGAATACGAACAGGCGCTGATCGACAGGTTCGACTCGCTGCTGCCCGAGACGGCGCCGTGGGCGTGAGACGGAGGTCGGAGGTCGGAGGTCGGAGGTCAGAGGTCAGAGGTCGGAGGTCGGAAGACCTACGGATAGGGAGGAGAGCATTCGGTTGTTGTGGGGAGAGCGGTCCTCGTCGCCTACGACGCTGATTTCCTGTTCAATCGCAACGGTTCGTTCCCCTACTCCAGCGCGCGTGAGCCGGAGATCGTGCCGGACGATGTCTCCGATGCCGACATCGTAGAAGGTCAAATCCACCGGTGCTCCATCCACATTGGCCTTGAGAACCACGCGTTCGAGCGGCTTTGTTCCCCGATTCTGACCAAAGAGTGCCAGGACCAGCTCGTCATCATAGACCGGATGCTGCTCTATATGGGGACGTGCCAGCACCATGTCCACCAGGCCCGGTGTGTTGCGCTCAAGGACGCGCCCGACGTTCAGCACCCCGGCACCGTAGCGCGTGTCGCGTCCGGGTGCACCGGCATCATCCGCGTAGCGGACCAGGAGTTCAGCCACATCCCTCCCATCCATGTTGGGCGATTCGGACCATACTCCGGCGACTGCCCCGGCTACAAACGGCGTGGCGGCGGACGTACCGCTGAAGGCAATGGCCTCGCCGTCGATTCCGGCCGCCGTGACCCCCAGGCCCGGGGCCACCAAGTCCAGCCGCTCGCCCCGGTTGGAGAAGTACATCTGGCGCCCGTCCGCATCCACCGCGCCCACGGCCAACACCCCGGCGTAGCGGGCCGGATAGAGAACACCATCGCTCCCATTGTTGCCTGCGGCCGCCACGATTACGGCGCCCCGCTCTTGGGCATAGGCGATCGCCTGGCCAAGCACCGGCGCGTCGCCACCCGACCCAAGCGACATGTTGATGACGCGTGCGCCCCTGTCCACCGCATCCATCACGCCTTGTGCCAGCGTGAACGTGTTTCCCACGCCGTCGTCGCCCATGACGCGTACGGCCAGCAGATCTGCCCCGGGCGCGACGCCTGGGACTTTACCGCCGCCGGTGATGATCGACGCCACGGCGGTGCCGTGACGAGCCGGGGTGGCGCCTGTCGGTTCGTCGAGGAGATCGACCACGGCAACGGTTCCGCGTGTAGACTCCGGGACCACCGTCGTGTCCAGCACGGCCACGGTGATCCCCTGCCCCCATTGGCTGCGATCCGCTGCCACACCCAGCCACGCGGCGGCCGTGTTGCCGAACGCGTTGTAGGTCACGCCCTCGGGCGGCACGGGTGGATCCGGCCGGCGCACGTAGAGGTTGGGGCCACGGGCGATTGGCGACGGAGAGCGGGACAGGGCGCGGCGCAATGCCGCCTCGTCCCTCACACGCACACGTATGGCGCGAAGGGCGTCGATGCGACCCACAATATCCAAGCCCTCTTCGTCAGCCAGTTCCAGGAACGCGCGCAGATGCGCGTCATCATAGAACATCAAGACCTGCTCGCCCGGAATGGCGTCGGGAGGCAAGGTCGGTTCGGCAGAGCTCTCGGGAGCATTGGTCGACGTCACCATCGGCGCAGAGGGAGTCGACCCCGGATCGCTGGACCACGACAAAACGGGCGAACCACCTGACCGGGAACGAGCCGGCGCGAGTCTCGTCCGCTCAGCAAGCTCCCCGGCGTCCTCGCCTATTCGGAAGAGGAAGTAAGTCCCCAAGCCGAGGGCAAGAATGAGGATGAGAAGTACGAACCTCTTCGCCATAGCGTGACCTCACTTCCTTTCAATAGCCAACAGCCAACAAGGAATATCCAATATCCAAGTGTGCGAAGAAGGGGAATGAAATGAGGGCGACCTCCCCCCATTCATCTGCCTCGCTCTCTACCTTGTTCGGTTGGATGTTCCTTGTTCGATATTGGGTATTGGAAACACTCCCTACACCGCAATCCCCATATCCAAAAACTCCACTTCCACCCCAAAACGTTTCTTCAGTCGCTCACCGACCGCTATCACACCAAAGCGCTCGGTGGCGTAGTGGCCGGCGAAGATTGCGTTGATACCGTACTCCCGCGCGAGGTTGTAGGCAGCCAGGGACTGCTCGCCCGACAGGTACACGTCGATCCCTTTCTCGCCCGCCTCGGCGATCTCTCCCGCCGCACCACCGGAGACGACCGCGATGCGCTGCACCGTCTTCTTCCCGCAATCCCACGTGTGCAGCGGCTTGCCGATCTTTTCGGCAACCATGCGCGCGAAGGTTGTGAACCGGCGCGGCTTGGGCAGTGAGCCTTCAAAGCCGATCAGCTTGCCGTTGTACATGCCGAACGGCTTGAGCTTCCGCAGTCCCAGTGTGCGGCAGATCTGTGCATTGTTGCCCAGTGTCGGGTGCGCATCCAAGGGTAGATGGGAGGCATAAAGCGCCATGTCGTGCCTGAGCAGCCTCGATACGCGCTGGTAGTTCAACCCCGTGATCGTCGCGAGCGACTCACCCCAACTGATGCCGTGATGGCATATCACCATGTCGGCGCCATGCTCCTGCGCCTGCTGAAAAAACTCCAACGACGCATCCACCCCGCAGCAGATCTTCTTCACATGCCCCGAGTTGGCCACCTGCAGCCCGTTGTGTGAGCTATCCTGGAACTCGGTGATCTTGAGTTCCTTGTCTAGCGTGAGTTTATTTTGCAGGCAATGCCTGACTGCTCTAAGTGGTTACAACAAAGTCGGTTACACTGCAACCTAGTTGTATACACTAACGCCCTTGATCTTGACCGGTTTTGTATGCACATCCGCGAGATTCA
>JADHWE010000011.1 GCA_016783675.1 Kiritimatiellia bacterium | reverse complement strand
TTTCAGCCCCCTATTCGCTTTCCTCGCTCACTTCTTCCTTGGATATTCCTTGTTGGATATTGGATATTCAACTCCCCTTCAGTTTGAGATCAACTCACGACCTGTAGGCGCCAGGCATCAACATTTGAACGTTATCAAACGATCCGGTATTATTAACCGGTAAGGGAGCACTCACCACCGTTGACAACTCATGTTCGACAGGCAGAATGCCGCCTCAGCACGATTCTATGGGCCTCCCCGTATCGAGTCTCAGATGTGACATGTGTTACGGATGGCCTGACTAAAAATCAACCATACGAAACGGCAAGGCTTTGAAGTGAGCCAGTCCTTCCTGCAAGCACGGGATATCCCGCCTTCGCCGGTGGGCAGAATCTACCCACCATTGACAGAATCGTCAATGGGCGGAGCAGCGGAGGTGCGCTGCCCTGTTGACTTGGTTAATCATGACCAGGCCGAGTCAATGAAAGACACACCATGACACCCACACAGCACATCACCCGCTGGATCATCTTAGGAGTGACAATAATGGCAACAGCGAGCGCGCATGCGGACACCGAGATTACGCAAGAGAACTCAACCTGGCCCTACGAGCACGAGACCCGCGAGGAGCGTGACACTCGCATGGCGTGGTGGCGCGAGGCCCGCTTCGGCATGTTCATACATTGGGGCGTCTACGCGGTTCCCGCCGGCATTCATGATGGAGAAAAGATCAACGGCTATGGCGAATGGATCATGAGCAAAGGCAGGATACCGGTCGACCGTTACCGGGAGTACGCCGCCGAGTTCAACCCGGTCAAGTACGATCCCGACGCCTGGGTTCGCCTCGCCAAGAAGGCGGGCATGAAGTACATCGTCATCACCGCCAAGCATCATGACGGGTTCGCGCTCTACGACTCCCGCGTGTCCGAGTGGGACATCGCGGATGCGACACCGTACAAGAAGGACCTGCTCAAACCGCTGGCCGAAGCGTGCCGCAAACACGGCATCAAGCTGGGGTTCTACTACTCGCATGCACTCGACTTCACCCATACCGGGGGAGCCGGCAACCACTGGGACCCCTCGCAACACGGCGACATGAAGACCTACCTGCGCAACGTCGCCGCCAACCAGGTGGCCGAGCTTCTGACCGCCTACGATGACCTGGCGATCTGGTGGTGGGACATGCCGGTGAACATGGACAAGGAGAAGGCCGACATGCTGCAGCCCCTGCTGCGCCTGCGCCCCGGCATCATCGTCAACAACCGCCTCGGGGGCGGCTACCGCGGCGACACCGACACCCCGGAACAGAATATACCCGGCACCGGCTACAGAGATCGCGACTGGAAATTGATCAAGTACGATGTCCTCGACGGTACCGTACGCGAAACCCAGCTCTTCAACCTCGCGCAGAACCCGGATGAGCTTCTCAAAGAGCACCATGCCCCCAGCGTCGCCAGCCTGACCGGCAACCGGCCTCAGCCACACCAGGTCGACCTCGCCGAAGACCCCCGCTACGCCGCCAAGCGGGAGGAGATGGAGGCGCTACTCCTGTCCGAACAGAAGCGTCACCACGACCCCTTCCGTTTCTGGGACCAGCCACAGGACTGAACGTTTCGCGCAGCTCGGCCACCATTCTGGGCGACAATAGCAGAGAAGAAGAATGAGCGGCTCGGGGTACCGACGAGTGCGGTTCTTCAGTCACTATCGGTGAATGCTCAATTGGGGTGACTGCACCTTTACCGGTCGATAATGCCGGGAAAGGGCTGTATCCCATAGAGGTAACCGAGTGCATAATAGAGGTAATAACGGCTTGCTGTTACCCTTATTCATGATATCCTTACCCCTATTCGAAAGCATCTATCATGAACTCACTGAGTATCAGTTACCTGAATCGTTTGAACCTGACTCCTGAACAAGGCTCGGTCTTGGCCAAGATCGGGGAGTGCAAGGGCAAGCAGGAGTTGTTCGCCAAGCAGACACCAGAAACGCTGGAGACACTGAGGCAAACTGCCATTGTGGAATCTAGCGAGTGCTCCAACCGTTTGGAGGGTATAACCGCACCTCACAAGCGAATCGCGGCCCTCGTACTCAGGACAGCAACCCCCAAGGACCGGTCCGAGCAGGAAATCGCCGGTTACCGTGATGCTCTGAACGTGATTCACGAATCAGCGATTCACATGCGCTTGTCGGTCAACATCTGCCTGCAACTTCATTCCATGCTTTACCGGTATCTGCCCCAGGATGGCGGCGGCTGGAAGATGACGGACAACGAGATTGTCGAGCGCACCGCTGACGGTGCCGTTGCACGTGTACGCTTCCGGGCCGTCAATGCAGTTGCAACACCCCAAGCCATGCAACAGTTGGAAGCCACCTATGGCGCAGCCGTCAACGAGTATACGAAGGAACCGTTGCTGGTTGTTCCTCTTGCCATCCTCGACTTTCTCTGCATCCATCCGTTCAGCGATGACAATGGCAGGGTATCGCGGCTACTGACACTGATGCTGCTCTACCATTTCGGCCATGAAGTGGGGCGCTACATCAGTCTTGAACGCATCTTCGAACAGTCGAAAGAGACCTATTACGAGGCACTGGAGAGCAGTTCGCAGGGCTGGCACAAGTCCGAACACGACGTCCATCCCTGGCTCAACTACTTCTGGGGTGTGCTGATTCGGGCGTACAAGGAATTTGAGGAACGCGTCGGGACGCTTGGTACCGGCAGGGGATCCAAGACCGAACAGGTAGAAGCAGCAGTTGCCCGGAGGGTAGCACCTTTCGCAATATCGGACATTGAGGCCGACTGCCCCGCCGTGAGCCGCGACATGATTCGGGTGGTACTTCGCAGAATGCGCGACAGCAATGTGCTGCGCTCGGAAGGACGCGGACCCGGAGCACGCTGGATAAAGGTAGAGTAGTCGAGATACACCTTTCGGCAAGAACAAGAACACCCCCTCCCACACGCACTCAACGGAGCATCACCACCGTTGACCGGACATGTTCGACAGGCAGAATGCGGCCTCAGTACGATTCTATGGGCCTCCCTGTGTCGAGTCACAGATGTGACATGTGTGACCGATGGCCTGACTGAGAATCAACCATACGGAACGGCAAGGTTTTTCGCATCTGCAGACCTGCACATTGGAAGTGAGCCAGTCCTTCCTGCAAGCACTGGATATCCGCCCTTCGCCGGTGGGTAGAATCTACCCACCATTGACAGAATCGTCAATGGGCGGAGCGGCGGAGGTGCGTTACCCTCACGGTCTTTTCATATGGCCTTTCTGGCGGCCCTTGCACACCCCATTCGCTTCTGGACGGGAAGATTTCCCGTCCTACGTGTCCCAAAATGAGGCAAAGTAGGCCGGGAAACCTTCCCGCGGCGCCAGAATGGGCCATATGAAAAGACCGTGGCGTTACCCTGTTGACCTGGTTAATCACGACCAGGCCGAGTCAATGAAAGACACACCATGACACCCACGTCGTGGTCCCATGCGAACCGGTCATCCGCCATTCCTGCGGGCACCAGTCGCCGGGCGGCCTGACTCGGGCCGGTTTGCGAAACACTGCGACCATTCTTCTGCAGAGAGCCGCACGCGGTGCGGCCCTACACGGAAGCCTGAACAGAGTGTAGGACCGCACCGTGTGCGGTCAGGAATGGGAGATTCGACCGACAGGTAGTGGGGTAAGCTGCTACGGCGTCTCACTCAGCTGCTCGATCGACTGCAGGATCGCGCGGCGTGTTGCGATATCGGGGTACTCGGTGCTGATAGCCTGCAGGGCTTCCAGTTTGCCTTTATCACCCACGAGGCCCAGAGCGAGTGCGGCTTGCTCGCGCGTGCTCGATGCATTGTCGAGGTCCTTGACGATTGCCAGCAGCGTATCGGTCGCCTCCCGGGCTTTGAGTTGGCCCAGGGCCCACGCCGCCGCCGGGCGATGGAAGGGACGCCACCCTTTGTAGAGAATGTGATTCGGCGCCGGATGCAACCCCAGTGCCGTCTCGGTCGGGTCATTCACAAGCATATCCACAAACAACTCAACCGACCCGCGATCACCCATCTTGCCCAGTCCACGCGTCAGCATGAAGCAGCAATAGGACCGCTTCTCCGAGGACGGTTCCGCACGGAACTTACTCAGCAGCGTACGGATCCGATCGGCGTACGCGAGATCATCACACACAATCGAGAGCACCTGGGCCGCGCGGCTCTGGGCCGATAGCTTCCGGATATGGCCCTGGGCGTGGGGTGACTGCGACACCGCCGCTATCAACGCGGGATCGACCTCTGTCACCGCCGGGTCGCCCAGCACGCTCAAACACGCCTCAACAACCGCATCGGATTTCCCACAGCGTTGAATCGCGCGCGCGGTCAACTTCTCATAGGAGTCCAACTCATAGAGCAGCCCGCGATCCTTGTCGCACGGTATCGACACAATGACCTTGTTGACCAGGTCGTCGGTTAGCTTGCACTCCATCCGCTCGAGGGCCTCGAGGAGACGAAAGTAGATCAGCGAGGCGTTAACCCCCTGGAGCCAGCCGTGCGCTCCGGTCTTGCGCGTATAGTGCTGGAAATCGCCGGCGTTTCTGAAAAGGTCGATCAATGCCGCTTCTACGTCCGCGCCCCCGATGCGTCCCAGCGATTCAATCGCCGTCCCTGCCAGGTAGACCGGACCTTGTGTATCGCCGCTTTCGCTGTAGCCCTTCTTCGCACTCTCGACCAGGTTCGTACCAGCAATTCCGATCAGCAACGGAACGGCGGCGCGGTCCTTCAGATGTCCCAGCGACCGGATCGCGGCCAGCGAAACACGCAACTCGTCCTTGGGATGCGCCACCAGGTAATCGCGAATGGCCGCGGCTCCGGCTTCGCCTCCAATGTGCCCCAACGCCTCAAGCGCCATATGCCCCGTTTGCTTCTCCAGCGACGCGAGCTTCGTGATGAGCGCGGCTTCCATTGCCACCCAATCGCTCCCGCCGGCACGATTTCCTGTCAGATGCTCCAACGCAGCCGCGGCCGCATTGACCACTGCGGGATTGCTGTCCTTAAGCGCCGCCATCAGTGGCGCTACCGCGCTGCGGTCGCCGCAGGCTGATAGCGCAATCGCGGCGGCACAGCGTGTCTCGGGACTCTTGCCTTCCAGCAGCTTCACCAGCGCAGGCACGCCGGCGCGATCACGCAGCACGCCCAAGCGCTGGGCCATGGAAATCTCATCGTGACCATCCCGGTCGTACAGGTTGATCGCACCAATCTCGCGAAATTTGTCGAACTGCATATTCACGATTCCACCCAGCGACGCGCTATTGGCGCGGAAGCGGTGCGGGTTGCCCTGCCCCAGGAGCTTCAGGGGCTTGCTCTGTGTGGCCCGCGATGTGGCTGCCATCGGCGGAGCGGCACGGGTGTCGGCATGGCATCCCACGCAGGAGCGCTGCTCGCCGGGACGCGCATAGATCCAGCTCAGCTCATTGATCACGGCCCGCCCTTCACCATCGACCGCCTGCAGGGCCAACGCCCGGTCGGCAGGCACCTCCACGTAGAACGATCCGTCTTCCGCCAGCGGAACGGTTCCGAGCTCCACGCCAACGGTTCCGATGTGTGCATAGATAGTCTGGGTCGGATCCAGTGTCAGCGGTTGGCCCTGGTAGACGCGGATCGCCTTGATCCGGGCCGTGTCGGCCGAGACGTGCTGCGTGTTGCGCGCATCCTGGCAGTAAAGGTAACCGGTCTTGCGCAGCGTCCGCTCGGTCCTCTCATTGACGAACGACGGCATGCCATGCGGCTTGCGGCGGGGCTGAAGCGATGCCACGCTATGCAGATCGCGGACGCCCAACGCCCTGGCGGTCACGATCTCCTTCACGCTCGCATCGGCCGGATCAAACAGCAGAATCTTGCTCTTCCACCCCGCCGTGCAGAGCAGACGTCCGTCCGGAAGGGCCGAGACGTCAAAGGGAACGAAATCCCCGCCCAAAGGCGCCCCTTTCACGTCGGCGGAGGTGACCAGCGACGTCTTTCCCAGCCGATAACCAATCGCAGCAACACGGCCGTCCGGCATCGGCGCCGGGCTGCCGACCCCGTAGTGTCGCAGGAGGTGATAACCGCTTTCACTCGCCGCAGCGCGACCCAGGCGGATACCGCCGCGCCCGGCACCGATCGCCACCTGTCCGGCCGTACCATCCCCGCGCGTCTGGTGAAGATGCACCTCCACCTTGGCGCGCTCCATGAAGTTGTCCATCCGCACGAAGACCAATGAGCCGTTGGCCATCACACGCGGTTCACGGTCGGCGCCAATGTGATAGGTGATCGGTCGAATGTTGGTTCCATCCGGGTTGCACGCGAAAATCGACGAGGCATACTTGGCGTGATACTCCTCGCGATGCCCGATCCGCGTCGAACTGAACGCGATGCGGCCGTCGGGCAGCTCGACCGGATCGTAGTCCTGGAACGGTCCATCCGTGACCTGACGCAGATTCCGGCCATCGGAGTCGATCGCGTAGATATGAAAGAAGGCCTCCCCCGCTCTGGCCATCGTGAAGTAGACCGTTTTGCCGTCATGCGACACCGTCGGCGAACCGATGCTGCCTCGCGCACCGGCATCCATCAGCAGCGTCTTGACACCATCCGGTTTGAAAGGAACCAAGCTCCACAGTTTTCGTCCCAGGGCGGCCGGCGTCGGCGCGTCCAGCTCCATGTATGCCCGGGTGAAATAGTGATTGGGCTCCGGTGCCCGGGCATACTGTGCGTAGCCACTTCCCTTGGCCGTCTCGCTTAGAAACACAATCCCCGCATCGAAGGCCTGCCCCGCGAATGCTGTTTCCCTGGGATAGTCGATGTCCTGCGGGGACGGCTTGGGCACGTGGACCGCAACCTTACCCCACGGACCGCCACCATAGGGCGCTATAATAGTCACGGGGGTCCAGTGTTCCCCGCCCGGGAACCGGTTCTCAGTCCAGCCCTTCTCGAGTCTGTCCGACGATTCCCACGACCCATCGCTGACCAGCTCGTAGGTGTCCACGTCCGCGAATTGGACAATCAGTTTCACCAGCAGCCCTGCCGGACTCGGAATCGTATTGCACCCCTCAACGGAGATGGCATTCTCCTCCGAAACCAACGCATGCGTCGCATCTACGGCCTGGGGACGCCGCCATGAGTTGGCCGCGGCATCGTTCTGCCCGATCTGCTTCCCGTTGACATGCAGCGTCCACAGGTTGTCGCAGGTAATGGCAACCCGGGCAGACTTCACCACCTTGCCGGCGGGGAAAAAGAAGCGCTTCCGGAGATACCAGGTCCCGGCGGCCTCGCCCGCGCCTTGGTGCCAGATCCACTGGGCCCCCGCGAAGGACGGCGGTTTGGGCGCTGCTTGCGCGATAGGCGTCAGGCACGGCAGTGCCAGGAGAACGGCAAGTATGCGTCCAAGAAGACGTGTGGGAAAAGCCGGGGATGGATTATGACGCATTCTGCTTCTCTTGGCCTCCGCGCTCTTTTGGACCTTCTGCGCTGCACCCCAACCGGCTCGCGGGGACGCTCGCCCTCCATCGAACAACCATGAGTTTCTGGCATACCCATGGAGGGCGAGCGTCCTCGCGAGCCGGTTCTCAGGCTGTGCTTTCAGACGCGGGGCGGATCTTAATCCCCCGCTTACATAACAACTCATCGTGCAACACTGTGCGAGCAACGCAATGCCTCCTCTCCTACTGATGAATCGGGTCGTTGATAGGCTGGAGACGGTCGATGACCGGGGCCGTCATGATGCGTGGGCGCACCGGGAAGCGGGCAACTTGCGCGTCGGGCGGATCGGGAATCTGTCGGATCTCCTCGTCACCGCGGTAGACGCAGTTGGCATCAACCCAGGCAACCAGGCGGCGCAGATCTTCCGGCGACGCCTTGATCTGCGCCTCGATTTCCGAACCGTCCTGCGCCTTGGGATGCTTTCCGCTCATCAGCATCCGGACCAACGGGCTGGTCGAAGAGAGCATCGTCTTGGGCGGCAATGGCTGAAGGGCCTCATGGTCCTGACGTCCACCCGTACCTTCAACCCGCATGGCACCGGCGAGACCCGCACCGGCCCCGGTCACTTTCGGCCCACGCCATGCGGAGCCGACCAGAGTGAGATACGGTTCTTTGAATGGCGACAGCTCGGCAGGGACCCCATGTTCCGGCACACCGCCGCGCAACGTCAGGTCCAGCCGCGCTTTGGCCCTGGGGTTCTTCTCGCCCTGGTGACAGGCGCCGCAGTAGGTGTCCAGGACCGGCTGACAGAAGCGCTCGTAGCCGATGCTGGTCTCTGCCCCCCAGGGCGGTTCGGTAAGCGCGGAGGGCGCCCGCTGCATCGCAACCGCCCGCGCATTGGCCATCACCGGGGCCTGGCTGCGGCGTTCATGGCAGCCGACACACCCGCGCGCCTCACCCGGCATTACTCCGGTGAAGGAACGCATGATCTGAAGGCAACGGTAGTTCTCATCCAGCAACTGAAAATGAAGGGCTTTGCCGCTGGGTACACGGAAATTGACCGAACCATCCTCCTCCACCGGGACGGTCCCGAGAATCCGTTTGACGCCGTCCTCCTGGATAACGGAGACCGTCGGACCGGAGTGGCGCCATGTCTTGGCCATCGCGCTGTAGGTCTTGGCGTCCATCTGGATCACGCGCAGGTGCTTGGCTTCGCCGCGCGAGAGCCCTTCAACCCCGTCGTACACGTCGGCGCTGTAAAGCACGCCGCCCTTGGCCGCCTCACCCTCCCGGGGCCAGTCAACAAACTCGGGGCGGGCAGGCGGCGTCTCACGTTGGCGGACCGGTTGGGCATACCAGACGTTGTTGTCGCCGCGATAGATCAGCTCGCGATTGCCATGAACATCCATCAGGTAGAGCGAGAACTCATCGCCAAATTGCACTTTGTTGCCACCGCCCTCATCGCCGCCCCGAATCGATACCAGAAAATCCTCGGGACCAATCGGGTACGGACTCTTGTAGGCAGCATAGGCCCCGCTGGCATGGTACACATCCGACTCCGGCGCGGTCGGAATGGTGCGGTGATCGCCCACCTCCGGCCAGCGCAGATCGGTTGTCACCTTGGTCAGACCATCGGGGTACTCGCGCCCTTTGGAGAGATCGACCACACCGATGCAGCCGGCAAAGAACTTGTGGTGGCCGGCTCCGATGAACATGACCTTGCCGGTATCGGGGATCGGGCGAGGCTCGATCAGCATGTCCGGGTACGCGCTGCGGTTGCCCCAGTAGGCCTGCACGGATGTGCCGTCCGGGTTCATGGTCCAGAGCCCCTGGAGGCGCCAGAGTGGCCGCTCCGTGTATTCCCAGCGTGTATAGATCAAACTGCCGTTGGGCAGCAGCGCGGGAAGATAGTCCGGCTCGTTGTTGCGCGAGAGTATGCGGATATTGCTGCCATCCGCCTCGCACCGCGCCAGCACGAAAGCGGGTGAGGTGGGCAGACAGCGTACGTAGGTGTGTCCACGGGTTGTACAGAACGCAATCCTACCGTCCGGCAGATAGATCGGATCCAGGTCGTCATGCGGACTCCGGGTCAACTGCCTCAGGCCTGAGCCATCGACCCTGACCTCAAAGAGCTGGAATGCGGGTCCGTCGCGATCCTTCTTGCAGAAGAGCACCTTCCCTGCATCATACGACAGATCCGGGCGCCAGACATAGGTCGCGAGCCCCTCGGGCAGCAGATCGGTCAGCTTCCCGTCCGGACGGAGTCCTTTCAGGATCTGCAACTTGCTGCTGTAGCCACCGCTCTGCTGACAGCCGTTGCGATGTCCCGACTCATGCCCGTTGTGACCATGCTGCATCTCAGCATACGGGCTGTCGACAAGCAGTACCTCCTCAAAATCGATTCTTGGATTGCTGAAGGCTATCTTCCGCTTCACGCGTCGCACATCGAGATAGAGCGCGTTGACGTCCCTGCATTCCGGCACTTCTGTCCCGAGCTTCTCGAGAGCACCCAGCTCCGCGGACAGGTCCGGCGCCGGCTCCATGGCCAGGATGCGCCTGGCCAGATCGCGCGCCCAACCGATCTCCCGCGAGATGCGGTCGGCGCTCGGTGCATTCCCGGCCTGGAAGAGCCAGTCCTCTTCCAGCAGTCGGTTGGCCGTCTCGGTATCCAGCGGGCGCAGCGCCTCAATCTCCGGCAGGTGCCCGCACGAATAGGTCGATGACGTGTCGCCGCCTCCCCCTGACCCGACGCGCCCCCACAGAACCGCTGCGATCACAATAAGAATAGACTGTTTCATTGCATGCATCCTAGCGCCCCGTAGGGATGGCATCAAGGAAGGGGGGGCAGAAATACCTCGACCCCGAAGCCAGTCCGGGATGCAAGCACTTCGCCCGGCATGACACAAAACGACAAGGAGCTGTCATCCCGAGCTTGCCAAGGGATCTCAGGCCTTCGTGTTCCGCCAAGAACAGGGAATGGCAGAAAGAAACTCTGTTGACATTTATATGCATTACGCATAATACTGAATTCATGCCACATAAGCTCTTCACGCCCAACCAGATCGCCATACTTCAGATTCTGGCGCAAACGCCCGCCCACGCGCTCACGATGTCGGAGCTGGGGCGTATGCTGGGTAAGGCGCCGGGGGTGTTTCAGCGGGGACTCAATGGGCTTGAGGAGAGCGGCTTTGTGGTGAGTCGCCGCGACGCCAACCTGCGCCTGCTGCAGGTCAACACGTCACACCCGCTCTACGAGGCCGTCACCACGATCGTCCGCCGCGACAGCACCCCCCTGCCAGAGGATGTCTACATGACCTATGCGGCGGCGGACCGGCATGCCCCGCTGATGGTGGCCGAACCGCCCGGTGCCTACACCGCCTCCACCCTCAAGCTGTTGATCATTGCCGGACCGAACGGCGCCGGCAAAACGACACTTGCCCGTGAGTACCTGCCGCGCGAGGCCGGGTGTCATGTTTTCATCAATGCCGACTACATCGCGCACGGGCTCTCCCCGTTCTCGCCACAGCTGGCCGCGTTGAAGGCAGGCAAGGTAATGCTGAGGGAACTGGACGACCACGTGTCGCGCCGCCACAACGTGGCCACCGAAACCACGCTCAGCGGCAAACGCTACGCGCGCCTGGTACCGCGCTGGCAGGCAGAGGGCTATGCCGTGAAACTCATCTTCCTCGCCCTACCCAGTGTCGACCTCGCACTCGCCCGCGTCGCCACCCGCGTCCGCCAGGGCGGGCACGTCATCCCGGAACAGACGGTACGCCGCCGCTTCGAGCTGGGGCAAGAGAACTTCGAGCGCATCTACAAACCACTGGTCGACGCCTGGGCCCACTACGACAACGCGGGCCCAGAACCCATTCTAATCGAGGAGAAACAACGATGACCCAGCGAAGACGCGTGAAAGACCCCGACATCCGCGGCGTAGAGCCCGCCCTGAAGCGCGCCGCCAAGGCCGCCCGCCGCATCGCCAAAGCCACCAACACCCCGCTCGTGATCTGGGAAGACGGCAAGGTCGTGGAGAGGTGGATTCGATGATCACGCATGCCGGAACCTGTGGAGGCGCAACCGCGAAATGAGCCAAGCCCAGTACAACCCGAAAATCCATCACCGCCAGTCGATCCGGTTAAAGAACCATGATTACGCCGGCGGCGGGTTGTATTTCGTGACAATCTGCGCGCACCGCGAATTCATCGCATTTGCGAATGGCCATCCATTCGGCAATGGCCACCCACCCGTAGGGGCGAGGCCCGCCTCGCCCTCTCTTAGGGCGACACAGGTGTCGCCTGCCAGAAAAGGGGCGACACAGGTGTCGCCTGCCAGAAAAGGGGCGACACAGGTGTCGCCTGCCAGAAAAGGGGCGACACAGGTGTCGCCCGTACGGGAATTGATGGAGCAAAGAATGCGGATCACGGCGGAAAAATGCCCATTCATGAAATGGGAGGAGGCGGTGATCATGCCCGATCATTTCCATGCATTGATTCGCATGGAAGGGGGCCATCAGCGATTGGGTGATGTGGTGGGCGGGTTCAAGGCGGCCGTCACCCGCAAAATCCGCCGGGCTCGCCTCTGCCCACCCCCAAACACCCGCATCTGGCACCGCAACTATTACGAGGCCATTGTGCGCACGCCCACCGCGGCGGGGCGGATCGCCGCGTACATCCGCATGAACCCCTGGCGGTGCGTGACGGACCTGGGCTATGGCCTGCGCGGCATGGGCAACCCCGCCCTCTGGCACCAATCCACGCTTGGCGTGCTGTGCAGCCGCAATGCCCCTCGCCCGCCAACCATCCCCAACGCAACCGCCTACCTCGGCGGCTTCCATTCGCCCATGGAGAAGGAGATCTTCGCGCGCCTTCTCGAACTGAAGAAGCCCCTGATCTGGTGCCCCGCCTGGGGCCTGGACCGCGCCGCCTTCGCGCCGGGCGTGCGCGAAGCCCTCGAACAGAATCGCATGCTGATCCTCGAGATGCGCAACCGCGAAGGCAATCTCGCCGCAGCCGAACAGCGCAACCGATTTGTCATCGAGAAGGCGGACGCCCTCTGGACGCCGCATGTGAACCCCGGCGGCATGCTGGATCGCCTGCTACAGAAGCGAAGACCGACGCCTGATCGGATCGGAATTGAGGAAAAACGCGCCCCGGATCGGCCTGCGCTTGTCCCGTCTGCACGGGCTTGATATAGTGCGCGTTTTCGCCGTTCAGGTAAGGATCAAAGGTTAGCAGTTCATGGCCCAAAAGAAGAAACAGGTTGTCTACGACGAGAGCAAGATCAAGACGCTCTCTTCGCTTGAGCATATCCGGCTGCGTACCGGCATGTATATCGGCCGTACGGGTGATGGCAGCGACTACGATGATGGCATCTATATCCTGGTCAAGGAGGTCATCGACAACGCCATAGACGAGTTTATCATGGGCCACGGCAACCGGGTGACGATCACGTTGAAGGACAATCTCGTCACCGTGCGCGACTACGGGCGCGGCATTCCGCTGGGCAAGGTGGTCGACTGCGTCTCACGTATCAACACGGGCGCGAAGTACAACGACGACGTCTTCCAGTTCAGTGTGGGCCTCAACGGCGTCGGCACCAAGGCCGTGAATGCCCTTTCCTCCCACTTTCTCGTGCGCAGCGTGCGCGACACGAAGGGCGTCGAGGCGTCCTTCACGCGGGGCGAACTGCTCAAGGAGCGCAAGATCCGCTCAATCAAGGAACTCAACGGCACCTATGTCGAGTTCACCCCCGATCCGGAGATCTTCGGCGACTGCACGTTCAACGAGGAGCACCTGCGCCGACGCCTGATGCTCTACGCCTATCTCAACCCCGAACTCAAGATCAAGTTCAACGGCGAGCTGTTCATCTCGCAGAACGGCCTGATGGACCTGATCCGCGACGAATGCCAGTACGAGAAGA
Organism: Kiritimatiellia bacterium; assembly: GCA_016783675.1. Lineage (GTDB taxonomy): Bacteria > Verrucomicrobiota > Kiritimatiellia > UBA8416 > JABMPJ01 > JABMPJ01. The sequence goes on along the minus strand of JADHWE010000011.1, from coordinate 32,000 downwards.
TCTACCCGCCGTTCCACTTCCGTGAGAAGACGTTCGAATTTGCCTTCACACACACCAACCGCTTCAGCGAGGAGTACTACTCGTTCGTCAACGGCCAGTTCACCACTGACGGCGGCACGCACCTGAGCGCCTTCCGTGAGGGACTGCTGAAAGGCATCAACGAGTACGCCAAGAAACGCTTCGAAGGCGAGGACGTACGCGAGGGCCTGGTCGGCGCCGTGGCGATTCGCCTGAAAGACCCCATCTTCGAATCGCAGACCAAGAACAAGCTGGGCAATACGGAGATCCGGGCCGAGCTGGTCAGTCGCACCAAGAAGATGGTCGAGGACCTGCTCCACCGCGACCGCAAGAAGGCCGAGAAGCTGCTCCAGAAGATTGAAGACACCACCAAGCTGCGCAAGGAGCTGCAGACGGTCAAGAAGGTCGCCCGCGAGCGCGCCAAGGCGGTATCGATCCACGTGCCACAGCTGAAGGACTGCAAGCTGCACCGCGGCGTCAAGGGCGGCGAAAAGTCCCATATCTTCATCACCGAGGGACAGTCCGCCGCCGGCTCGCTGGTGAGCTGCCGCGACGCCAAGACGCAGGCGATCTTCACGCTCAAGGGTAAGCCGCTCAACGTCTGTTCCCTGGGTCGCGAAGCGCTCTACAAGAACATCGAACTGTACAACCTGATGCGTGCGCTCGATATCGAAGAGTCCTGCGAAAGACTGCGTTACGAGAAGGTGGTCCTGGCGACGGACGCGGATGTTGATGGACTCCATATCCGCAACCTGATGGTCACCTTCTTCCTCCGTTTCTTCGCGCCGATGGTCGATCGCGGCCACGTGCAGATCCTCGAGACCCCACTCTTCCGCGTACGCACGAAGAAAGAGACGATCTACTGCTACTCCGAGCGCGAACGCAATGCGGCAATGAAGAAGCTCGGGAAGGGCAGTGAAGTAACGCGCTTCAAGGGCCTCGGCGAAATCTCGCCGGGCGAGTTCAAACAGTTTATCGGCTCCGGCATACGCCTCACCAAGATCACCACGCGCGGCGAGAACGCCGTCGGCGAGGTCATGGAGTTTTACATGGGCAAAAACACGCAGGAGCGCCGACAGTATATCATGGAGAATCTCGTGCCGAGCGTGGCAGCGGGGTAGATGGCAGGTGTTAGGCGTTAGGTGTTAGGTGTTAGGTGTTCGCGCGAGGCCACGGTAGACAAGCAGGGAACCGGATTTAAGACGATGGCGAAGAAAGAATCCAAAAAGACGGTGAAGAAGGCGGACGATTCGGAGCAGGTGGAGCTTGTGCTGGATGGGGACGCGGCGCCGAAGGCGGAAGCGAAGCCAAAGACGGCCTCTAAGTCGGGCAAGAAGCGTCATGAGACGCCGGGGCATCCGCACACGTCCGGTCCGCTCGGACGGATGATGGATGACAATTTCCTGCAGTATGCCTCCTACGTCATCTGCGAACGCGCCATTCCCAACCTGGCGGACGGACTCAAACCGGTGCAGCGACGCATCATGCACGCGCTGCACGAGAAGGATGACGGCCGCTTTATCAAGGTCGCCAACGTGGTTGGCCACACGATGCAGTACCATCCGCATGGTGACGCATCCATCGGGGACGCCCTCGTTACGCTGACCAACAAGGGGTACCTCATCGAAGGCCAGGGGAACTTCGGCAACATCTATACCGGCAACGCGGCGGCCGCCTCGCGCTATATCGAGTGCCGCCTTACGGAGCTGGCCCGCAAAGAGGTCTTCCACAAAGCGTTGACCGAGTATGTGCCCAGCTACGACGGCCGCAACAAGGAGCCGGTCCTGTTTCCCTGCAAGTTGCCCCTCCTCCTCATGCTCGGCGCCGACGGCATCGCGGTGGGTCTTTCCACGCGCATCTTGCCGCACAACTTTCCCGAACTGCTCGAAGCTGAGATCCATGCGCTGCGCAAGGAGCCATTCGAGGTGTTCCCCGATTTCCCGCAGGGCGGCTTGATGGACGCATCAGCAATGGAGAACGGTCTCGGCACGGCACGCGTCCGGGCCCGCATCGCCATCACCAAGAGCGGGCGCCTGGTCATCACGGATCTTCCCGCGCTGACGACCACCGAGTCGCTCATCTCCAGCATCGAGGACGCCATTCGCAAGCACGGCATCCCGATCCGGTCCATCAGCGACTTCACCGCCGAGAAGGTCGAGATCGAGATGAAGCTCTCACCCGGCGCCGATCCGGAGTCCGTCATCAAGTCTCTGTACGCCTACACCAACTGTGAAACCACGGTATCGAGCAACATCGTGGTGATCCACGAAGGGCGCCCTATCGAAATAACGGTCCCACAGATCATCAAGGAGAACGCTCGTCTGCTCGAGGCCACACTCAAGGCCGAGCTCGAATACCGCCGCGATGCCTTGGGCGAGGAGATCAACAGCAAGACCCTCGTCGAGATCTTTGTGGAGAAGCGCATCTACAAGGATATCGAGGACTGCAAAACGGCTGAGGCCGTACGCAAGGCAGTCTTCGACGGGTTCAAGCCCTACCGCAAGCGCCTGCGCCGCGCGCTGACGAACGACGATGTCGAAATGCTGCTCGGCATTCGGATCCGCCGGATCTCCCGCTTCGACCTCGAACGTAACCGCAAAGAGATCGAGAAGCTGGTTGATGAGCTGGCCACGGTGGAGAAGGACCTGAAGCAGCTGCGGCGTTACACGATCCGCTATCTGAAGAACCTGATCAAGACCTACGGCGACCGGTATCCACGCAAGACCGAGCTGACCAGCTTCACCCAGGTCGAGGTAAAGGAGCTGACCGCCGAGGAGTACAGCATCTGCTACAACAAAGAGACCGGCTACCTGGGCCACTCCAGCACGGGCGACGAGATCCTGAAATGCTCGCGTTTCGACAAGTTGATCCTGGTCTGGTCCGACGGCCGCTACCGTGTCGTAAAGCCGCCCGAGAAGATGTTCGTGGACAAGACGCTGCTCTACTGCGAGAAGTTCGATCGCGATAAGCAGTTCACGGCGGTCTACCACCACGACCTGTTCGTCTTCCTCAAGCGCTTCACCTTCGGCGGCGCCATTTTAGATCGCGAATACCGCTACGCGGCCGAACCCGCCAACGTGCACCTCTTCCAGGAGGGCACGCCCGAACAGATCTTCGTAAAGTACAAGCCGGCCAAACGGCAGCGCCTACACCAGCAGTGTTTCGCTCCGAAGGATGTCGCGATCAAGGGCGTCAAGGCCATGGGCAACCACATGACCGGCAAACCCATCGCCCGCATCGCCACCGAAGAACCGCGCTGGTGGAAGCCCGGAGAGGAATCGCCCCGCGGGCGCTTCTCATAGAGGACAGTCCTTTGACACCAGACGATATCCGGGTACTCAGTCAAGTCTGCTTCCCTGTGCTGCAGAATCATGAGCCGGACACGCTCAAGGAGCACCTGGGCATCGCGACCACCGTTGACGAGGATGAGGCCAACCAGGCCATTCTTGATGCGCTGACCGAGCGGGCCTGTCATCTGCCCTCCCCTATCCTGACCGAAATCAACCGGCTCCTGGCGGCAAGTCACATGGAGGGCATTCGTGACTTCTTCGCGGGAGTTCAAAACTCCGGCAGCCAGTCTCCCGACACCCGACACCCGACACCCGACACCCATTCCCCCCGCCTGACCGATATCTTTCACGAAGGCCGGTTCCCACGCCCGCGCCCCTCGCCCGACGAGCTGGAGCGGGTGCCGATTGATCGCGATGTCGTCGCGGAGGCACTTGGACCGCAGGGCGAGATCGCCCTCCACATGGGCCGCTACGAACACCGCGGCGGACAGGTGGAGATGGCCGCGACTGTTTGTGACGCCTTCAACCAATCCAAGTGCCTGCTCGTGGAGGCCGGCACCGGCATCGGAAAGAGCCTGGCCTACCTCGTACCGTCGATCATGCGCGCCGTGGCCAACAAGCTTCCGGTTGTCATCAGCACGAACACCAAGAACCTGCAGTCGCAACTCTTCGAGAAAGACCTGCCCCTTCTGCGCGAGGCGCTCGAGGTCGACTTCGCCGCCGCACTCATCAAGGGGCGGATGAACTACCTCTGTCTGCGCAAGCTGGTCTACCTGCTCAAGGAGGTCGACCAGGAGCTGGACCTCGACGACAGCGACCAGACCGACATCCTGCATGTCCTGGGCTGGGCGGCAGGAACGGAGACCGGCGACTTCGCCGAAAGCTCCGTGCTCGAGCAGCCTTTCACCCGCGACCTGCGCGGACGGCTCGCCTCCTCGGCCGAGGAGTGCCCGGGGCGCAGTTGTCCACACTTCCGGCGCTGCTTCCTGCGCAAGGCGCGCGCCAAGGCACACGCCGCCGATGTGATCGTGGCCAACCACTCACTGGTGTTTGCCGAGATCAATATCAACACCTCTGCCCTACCCCCGTACGTGGACGCTGTCTTCGACGAAGCACACAACATCGAAGAAGCCGCGACACGTCATTTCTCGACCGAACTTTCCGCCGCCAAGCTCCGCTTCATCACGCGCCGCCTGCTGCGACGACGTGGGCGGCGTGGGCGAGGCAAGGGATTTCTCCCCTCTATGCTGTCCCATCTCGGCGCCAAGACATTCCAGGGCAGCGAGGCACAACGGGAGAAGGCGCGCGGGTTGACCGAGTCCATGTTCACACAGGTTGAGGCACTGCAGACATCGTCCGCACGACTCTTCGACGCCCTCGTCGACTTGCTGGAGAAGCCCAACAAGACACTCGGGTCGCTGCGCATCACGCCCGCGGTTAAGGAGTCTTCCATCTGGGGCGGGGTTGAAGAGGCGCGCGCGGGCATGGACGACGAACTGCGAAACCTGGCCGAGATGGCCGACAACCTGGCCGAGGTATTGCGCGAGGTGGATGCCGACGAGCTGCCGTTCCACCAGGACCAGGTCCAGGAGCTCGTGGCGGTTTCCATTCGCCTCAAGGAGATGCTGCAGGATCTGCATGTCGTGATCGAGGCCAAGGAAGAGGGCTACGTCTTCTGGGTCGAGCGCGCCGGTCAACGGCGCGATAGCGCGCGTGCGTGGGGGGCGCCGATTGCGGTAGGCGCCAAGCTGGCCGAAGCGTTCTATGCGCAAAAGGAGACCGTCGTCCTCACCTCCGCCACGCTGACCGTGAAAGGGTCGTTCGACTTCTTCAAGAGCCGGCTGGGACTCAACCACGTGGCACCCGAGCGCTGCATGGAGCTGAATGCGGGCAGTCCGTTCGATTACGAGCAGCAGTGCCGCGTGCTGGTGCCGATGTTCCTGCCCGAGCCGGGCGAGGCCGGCGGCAGCTATGCGGCCGAACTGGGCGCGCTGCTGGCCCAGGTGTTTCGTCGCACACATGGACGCGGCATGGTGCTCTTCACGAGCTACAGCATGTTGCGCGAGACGACCGAAGCGCTGGAACAGGACCTCGAATACGACGCCATTCCCGTGCTGGCGCAGGGACAGTCCGGCTCGCGCGAGAACATCACCTCGCTCTTCAAGCGCAACATGGAGGCGGTGTTGATGGGCACACATTCGTTCTGGGAGGGGGTCGACGTGGTGGGAGAGACGCTTTCCTGTCTCGTGATCGCGCGGCTGCCCTTCGCGGTATTCACCGACCCCATCCAGGTCGCACGCGCCGAGAAAATCGAGGCCGAAGGCGGCGATGCGTTCCGAGCCTACTCACTCCCCAACGCCGTCATCCGCTTCCGCCAGGGATTCGGCCGCCTCATCCGCCACCGCACCGACCGCGGCGTCGTCATCGTCACCGACCGCCGCATCATGACCAAGAACTACGGCGCCTCGTTCCGCAAAAGCCTCCCCACCCGCACCATCTCACTCAGCGATCGCGACCAGTTCCTGGCCGCTATAGAAGAATGTCTCGCGGGAGCATAGGCTGGCTAGCGCCTGCCCGAAAAGGGTGTCCTTCATCAGAGGACAGCAAACAGAGGGGTAGGGCGAGCTGTCCCCAGCGAGCCGAGAGCAAGACATGCGTATGTAGTGCGACAGAACAGCGAGAATCGCTACTCTGTCTCTTTCCATGCTCTCTGACGTGCGCCCGGCTCGCTGGGACAGCTCGCCCTACCAGCCCTTTTCGGATGGGGTCTAGCTACACCCGCCCTTAAGGCCGGCCTTCTTCTCGATCTTGATCTTGCGTTCGAAGGTCAGGTCGTCGGCCAGGGACTTCATGTTGAGCAGGCGGGCGAAGGGGTAGTTGTCGCCGACGGCATAGCTGAAGCGGAACCGGAGGCGATCTCTTGTCGTGTCGGACTGGGCCGCGACCACCTTCTCGATACCGACATTCGGACCGGCGAAATCGGTCAACCACTGGTTGATCCCGCCCTCCAGAATGTAGAGGTTGATGATCCCCTCCCCCCTCAACAGTTTGTAGGCCTCGGTCGACGCCACCTCACCGTTGGAGACCACGACATTCACCGTATTGTCCGGCAAACGGCGCAGGGCCTTGATCGTGTTGATGGTGTGTAGCTGATCGAGGGTGTAGCGCTCGGCCGTGCGGAAGTGGAAGAGGTTGAATGAGCTCTGGTCGCGCACATCAATGATGTTGAGATAGAGCGCGTCGTCACTGGCCGCCTCGATGAACTCACCGGCGCTGACGTAGACCTCCCGGTCGGCCAGCTTGGCTTTCTCTTCTTTCGGGATGCGCGCCCACTTGTCTTCGGAGGAAGGGTCACCGACAATCAGCGTCAGCAGTCCGCCCCCCAGGAGCGCGGCCATCCCTACGAGACGCAGTCGACTGATCGGCACGAGGTCGAGACGCTTGCGCTTCTCACCGAAGAACTGTTCGGAGAGCTCCGCCGCATAGAACATCGCCATGGCCATCACGACCACGCCAAACACGACCCACCCGTTGCTGATCTCGAACACCTCGGGAATGGTCAGGCGTCCCATGTAAGAGGCGTTCCAGAGACCACTGAATCGCTGCACGGTAACACTGAACAGCAAGGTACCCAACGACACGCCGGTGGCGAAGAATACGCCGTCGATCTTCAGCGTGGCCAGCGCCACGATGGAGGTGCCGGGGCAGAATCCGCCGATGATGAACCCCACGCCCATGATCAAACCGCCGATGATGCCGGGCCAGAGATAGGTGTGGTTGACGAAGACACGCTCAAAGGCAATCAGGCCAAGACTGTTGCCGAGATAGAGCATGACGCAGGCGGTGATAATGGCGGTGAACATCACCTTGAGGACGGTCATGTCACGCAGGTAGAACTGGCCCGAGAGCTTGCGCGAGTCGCCAAACCCGGAGAGTTCAAGAACCGATCCGAAGCTGATTCCCAGCAGGAAGTAGATGCCGTAGGCCGCCAGCTTGGGTAGGGCTTCGAGAATGTTGAGCGGAGCCATCAGACCGCCTCCTCTTCGACACGCCAGAATCGGCGGAGGAACCAGGCGAGACCGTAGGCGCCCCCGAAGACACTGAACATAAAGAGCCAGCTTCCCGCCGAGAGCACCGCGCCGCCACTGAGGGCCTGTCCGGATGTACAGCCACGGGAGAAGCGCGCGCCGAAGCCCATGATCAATCCGCCGAGCAGGGCCAGGGCCAGGCGGGTGCCGTTCGACACGCCGGCGCCCTTGCGAACCTCGGGTTTGAAACGGCCACTCAACACGCCGGCCACCATGCCACCCACGAGCGTACCGAGCAGCATCATCACGCTGGGTGAATCGAGCGGGTTCTTGTCGCCCCCGGCGAGCTGTGCGCAGTAGGCCATTTTGTCAACGGCCTTCGGGGCCACGTTATCCAGGACGGCAACCTGCACCCGGTTCACGGCACTCGATGCGCCCAGGCCGGCACCGGTCAGGTAAAACGCCGCGAACAGCGTCAGGCCGAGCAATACGCCCCCCACATAAGGATTGATGTATGGTCGCGTCTTCATGCTTAGTGTTCCTCCTCGTAGCCGGTGACCATGGCTTTCAAATGCGACGAGACCCGCTCGCCGGTTGTAATCAGGTAGAGATGCACCACCAGGAAACTGATGATTAGCCATGACACCACGTTGTGCAGCGGTCCGATGTGTACCAGGCCGCCGATCCGGTTGGTCAGTTCCGGGTAGTGCCCCGTCAGGTAGATCAGCACGCCCGTGGCAATCTGCAACGGGACCAGGCCCAGCAGCAGGCCGAGATAGGCCATCTGCTGCATAGGATTCATGCGATGCTCGGGTGACTTGTGGAACGGGTTCGGTTCGCCGGTGAAGATGCCGAAGGCGTAGTAGCGCGCCTGCACCAGAACATCGCGCGGCAACCGCTTCAGGTTGGGCAGGAACTGCTGGTAGTCGCCGGAGAACAGGTGGAACAGGAAGGACACCACCACGTGCGCCAGCAGCAGGAATGCCGTCAGATTGTGAATGAACACGGCAACACCATAGGAGACGGCCGGCATGAAGTTCGCGAAGTGGATCTTCACGCCGGACAGAATCAACGCCAGCATCCCCAGCGCCAACATCCAGTGGAAGAAGCGCTTGTGCGCGGAATACATCATCACGCGCCGGGCGGGCTGCGGTGACGCCTGCGCCGGCTGACGGCCGCGCGTTCTACGCCAGTTGATGAAGCGCAGCAGGCCATGGCCGCTGACCCCCGCCAGGGTGGCCAGGAACAACAGTGCACCGATGACCGATGAGAGGTGTGTGGTTGCCCCAAAGATGTGCAGCCCCTTCAACGCCTTACGCGGATCGTAGACCAGGATACCGGCCCGGCGTGCGAGGGCGTCCGACACAGCGCTGGCCCCGTCACGTGGCGGCCGCGTGAACTGTGTGGGGGTCGTGCCCGCGATCGTCATCGGCCCTGCGGTTCGTCCGTCACTGTTGTGGCAACTGTCGCACTCGGCCAGGGCGAGCTTGCCCCGCTTGACCCCGTGACTGATCTCGAAATCGGCGACGTCCATCCGGATCTCGGGCTTAGCCACACCGGCAGCTATCAGTCGGCTACGGACGAACTCATGCTTGGCCTTTGTGTTGAGCGTAAGCTCCTGGTCGTCGAGCGCCCCGTCGCGATTGGCGTCGAACTGCTTCATGACATCAAGCGGGGGATCGCCGTCATCGGACCGGAATATCGCGGCCACAAGCTCCGGGTCCACCGGCTGGTTGCGCTCGTCCACCCAAGCGAACTCGATAATGACATTGTACGGAAGAATCTTGCCATCATGGTCGGCCGACGTGGCCAGCAGCGGACGAGCCAGGTTGAGCGGCAGCGTATGGTCGGACAGGTTGGGGTCTGCCCCCACCGCCGTGAAGTGGCGCAGGTTCGCCCCGTCGGCATCCACCACCGTGCGATCGACCACGCGCAGGGCGGGAACATCCATCTGGGGTATATGGCAGGCCTGGCAACTGACCTTTGCCATGTGCCGATCCCGGAACGGCAGCTTGCGGTGCGTCGTCTTGACGTCGTGACAGGCAGCGCATTCGGCAGAGCCAAGGTTGGTTACATTCTCCGGAATCGTGGCGGCATGGTTGAGTTTGCGCGGGTCCCACTTCAGGTGGTACACGTCGGGTTTCACCGCCTGGTGGCGCTTGCCGGCCTTTTCCTCAAAGTGACAGTCGCTGCAGTTGAGACCGCGTGCGGCATGGACGTCGTACGGGTAGGCCAGCGTCTCCTTCTTGTCATAGTTCAGGGCCGACTGGTTGAGATGCCCGGCCGCAAACACCGTTCCGAAGTACTGACAGCTATAGTCATACTCGTTCGTAAAGTAGTCCCCGGGCAGCGTCAGGACGGGCTTGAGTGACTGGAGCGTCATCTTGCACTTCGAGTGCTCCGTCATGTCAGGACTGCGGTTGACGCTGTAGATGGGGTCACCGCTGTAGCCCAGCTCCGTCCACGGCATGCGCGGCTCGGGCGAGTGACAGTCGATGCATTTGAGCGCCTTCTCTTTCTCGGCCGTCATGTGCGAGATCGGCCAATGCATACGGGTCTGGTTGAAATCATACTCGCCGCTGTACTCCAGCCCGGACTTCTCGGCGCCAAGCGTGAGCGCGAGGTCCCAGTCGTACTTGGTCCAATAGCCCTGGTCACCCGTCGTCTGAGGCGGAATGAAGTACTTGTGCTCCTTGTCGTAGATCTGCGATCCGCGGTGCACCTTGAACGGCCAGATCTTCGCTGTGGCATCCGAAATGTCACCCCGTGGGCGATTCATGTCGGTTACGGCTTCGGGGTCGATCTTGTCTCCGAGGAGGTAGCGGTCCACCGTCATATTGAACCAGTAGTACTCGGGAATGATCTCCTTCTCGTAGACGAACTTGCCCTTCTTCCTGAGGTAGTGGTGCACGTCCTCGGTCTCATTGGTCTTGCCGGCCTTGGACCAGTCCCACTCGGTCTTGGTCGACTTCGCCAAGGCGAACTTGGGGATGTGACAGGTCTGGCAGGCAATGGCATCGGTATGCTTGTTCAGCCGGAAATCATCGTGCGGCTTATCGGTATGGCAGTCGGCACAGGAGATACCGTTGTGGTGTGTGGCCGATACGGAATAGGCCACGCCCTTGATGTCATGATCCTTGGTCTTGTGGCAGTCGATGCAGTAGAAGCCCTGCTTGCCCATGTGCGCGTCGATGTCTTTGCCGGGATTAATGAGCGAGGAATCCAGGTCGCCATGCTTCACACCCATCCCGCCACCACCGTAGTAATGACACGTGCCGCAGTTGTCGCGACGGGGATAGCCGACCGACTTCGCGGCCGTCAGGAGGGCCTTGGCTTCCGTCGGCTCGCCGGCGTCGCCCTTGAGATAGGCGCCCGACCAGTCATGGCAGACCAGGCAGTCGACGTTTTCCTCTTTGTTGAAGTCGTAGCTGTCGTCTTTCCAGCCGTAACCGGCGTGACACTTGGTGCAGCTCTCCCAGTTGCCCCCCATCACGCCGATGCAGAAGTTATTGATCAGGTTCTTCTTACCGATCGCCATCTTGAGGTCGCGACCCGGAATCTCCGTTTCGGGCCCCAGCCATTTCCAGTGCGCCGTCTGCATCAGCTCGTGTGCAGCGTCTTCATGACACTCCAGGCAGCGACGCGTCACGTCCTGGCCGGAAGCGAAGTCCTCTTCGAAGAAGGCGCTGTGATCCAGGTGGTCCCGGTGTGGTTTGACATGTTTCCATGGATCGGGACGCTTCTCCTCCGTCAGCACCATCCCCAGCAGCAGGGCCAGGGGCAGCGCGACAACAGCGCCGCTGAGTACAAGATACCGTTGTGTTGTGGTCATGCGGACGAGCTTCCTCTTTGATTCCCCTATCGATCAGAATTGCTGCTGCAGATACGTCAGCAGGTTGCGGACACGCTCATCCTTGAGCGAGTAGATGACGCGTTGGTCATCGCGCTGTCTGCTGACGATACCCGCCAATGCCAGAGCCTTGAGTTGCTGCGACACGTTGGAGATCTTCCCACCGACGATCTCCACCAGCTCGTTCACACAGAAGTCATCCTCGTGCAGGGCACAGAGGATCTGGAAGCGGGTCTTGTTCGAGACAAGCGACAGGATATCCATGATCGCCTGGCAGCGTACTCTCTCCCGGGTGAACTTCGACTTCAGTGTGTTGCCAACTCCGCTCAACATGATTTAATAATCATTAAACTATCGGATTGTGTTTGTAAATATAAAAACGATCCCGTATTCTACTTTCTTGAACTTCGGCGACTTTCTCGCCGGGTGGGGGCACCCGGCCTACAGCAGAGGCCGTTCTGTAGATAGGATGCCCTCATCGGGCGTTTTGCCTGATGCTCATTCATGTTGCAGGGGGCTGATATGAAGAACTGGATCTGGATTATCGTTGCTGTGGGAGCTGTACTTGTGCTGAAGAACCTATTGATTGGACGTGCGTCGAAAGGCGATATCCAGGCGAAACTGGAACAGGGCGCGCTGATCGTGGACGTGCGCACCCCGGCCGAGTTTGCCGGCGGACATTACGAGGGTGCGATCAACATTCCCCTCAGCGGAATCGGGGCAAGCCTGGACCAGCTCGGCTCCGACAAGAGCAAGCCGATCGTCCTCTACTGCCACTCCGGCGCCCGCTCCGCCTCCGCCAAGCGCACGATTGAGCAAGCCGGCTACACCAACGTCCTCAACGCCGGTTCCCTCCACCACATGCCGTAACGACACCTTCCACGATGGTGATCGGATGGTCGGACATGCGTGCGGCCTGGTTTGAAGAGTGTGTTGTGAAGACGACCGTTGTCCCGCATTCCGTGTTCAGCTCACGAACATACTCTTCGACCATCTGCACGTACTGCTGATCGACACTCGCCGTGAACTCATCCAGGAGCATGACGTCGGCATCGAGCACCAGCGTGCGCGCCAACGCAACCCGCTGCGCCTCCCCCCCCGATAGTGTGTGGGCATTGCGCCGCACAAAGGGGTCCAACGCCAGCCGTTCGATGACATCGCACACACGACGACGAATATGGGCGGATGATATGTGCCGCAAGTGCAGCCCATACGCGATGTTGTCATAGACGCTCATGTTGAACAGGTACGGCTGTTGCATCAGGTAGGCAATCCGGCGCCTTGAGCGGAGCCATCCGGCCCCGTCATCGTAGTCCACCACGTCGCCACCATAGTGCACCCGGCCTGCAACAGGGCGATCGAGCAACGCGAGCAGCCGGAGCAGACTCGTTTTGCCGCAGCCGTTGGGGCCGGTCACAGAGTAGATCCGTCCGCTCTGCAGACCAAAATCGTCCACTCGCAGGACGAAGCCCCCCCACTGTCCCTCAACGTTGTGCAGGCGATAAGCACTCATCGGCTCCACTCCCGGAACAGGCTGAACAGGATGTTGACAACCAGCGCCACCGTGAGCAGCACCAGGCCCAATGCAATACCGAAGGCAAACTCCCCCTTGCTGGTTTCAAGCGCGATTGCTGTGGTGATATTGCGTGTATAACCACGAATGTTTCCGCCCAGCATCATGGAGACACCCACTTCGGCGAACACGCGGCCGAAGCCGGCCATGATAGCGGCCATGATCCCATACCGGGCTTCGCGCAGGAACATCCGGAAGCTCTGCGCCGTGTCGGCACCCAGTGAGAACGCCGTGGCGCGAATGCGCTTATCCAAGCCCACTACCGCACTGGCCGAAAGGCCGGCAACGATCGGGAACGCCAGGATGAACTGACCGATAACCATCGCCGCAGGCGTATAGAGCAATCCCAACTCCCCCAGCGGCCCGCGACGCGACAGAAATGAGTAGACCATGAGCCCGACCACCACCGTCGGCAGCGACATCAGGGTATTCAGGATTGTCATGATCACCCGCGCACCCCGGGAGCGCTTCTCTGCAATCCACATCCCGAACGGAACACCCGCCAGCGTGGCCAGCGCGGTGGAAAGGAAGGCCACCTTCAGCGAGACGAGTACCGCTGACAGAAACTCACGATCCAATCCGGTGATGATCCGGAGGCTGTCTCGAACGCCCTGCCAAATGTAATCCATCAATCACCGCCCCCGGCAGCAGACGGGTGGTAGAGAGGTCTTCCCTTCAAAGTATAGTCGCGAATTCTGGCCTGGCACTCCGGACTCGTAATCCAGGCAATGAGCGCCATCGCACGCCTGTACTTCACATGAGCGAACGTGTAGGGACTGACCGCAATAATGCCATACGGGTTGAAGAGATCCGCATCCCCCTCCACCATAAGCGTCAGTCGCAGTTTTTCTCGATGGGTAAGATAGGTCGCCCGGTCAACCAACACATATCCGTTCTTCTCATCCGCCATCCGAAGCGTGGCGCTCATCCCCTGCCCTGCTTCAAGATACCAGTCGCCATCGCGCTTCAGTCCGGTCTTGGTCCAGAGCTGCTTCTCTTTCTTGTGTGTGCCGGAGTCATCACCGCGCGACACGAACGGCCGCTGCTTCGAGTGAATACGTCGTAGTGCCTCTTTCGCGTCGCGCAGGCCGCCGACCCCCGCCGGGTCGTTCACCGGCCCCAGGATTACGAAGTCGTTAACCATCACGTCGCGGCGGTTGACCCCATACCCCTCATTGACAAAAGCATCTTCAGCTTTGCGGGCATGCACCAGGATGACGTCCACGTCGCCATTGCGGGCAATCTGCATCGCCTTGCCGGACCCCACGGAAATCACGTGCACCTTGCAGTCGTGGGCCCGCTCGAACTCGGGCAGGATATGATCGAGCAACCCGGTCTCATAGGTACTGGTTGTCGTCGCCAGCCGCAGGACGTCTCCCGCCCAGAGAGTCATCGGTATGGCCAACAGCAACCCGCACAGGAGTCTTAATTTCACTTGCATTCAAGTCACCCGTTAGGCAGCGTGCGCATGTCGGGAATAGCAACAGTCACCCCCCAAAGCAATCACAATGCTCGAAGCCCCGCACATGCTGCTGATTGGCGCCACGGACCGCAACATCGGAAAAACCGAGTTGGCTTGCGCTATCATTCGCCGTTTCAATCCGGCCCAACCGGTCACGGCGGCCAAGATCACGGTGATCCGCGAGGAGGGCGACCGCTGTCCGCGCGGCGGTGAGGGCTGCGGCGCCTGTACCTCCCTCGAGGGCGACTACGACCTCATGGTGGAGACGAATCGTGACGGCATCAAGGATACGTCGCGCCTGCTGCTTGCCGGGGCCGACCCCGTCTTCTGGCTGCGCGTTCGGGCCTCGCACATGGCCGAGGGACTCGACCTTCTGTCCCGGCATGTCGATCCCCGGGCGCCACTTGTGTGCGAGTCGAACAGCATCCGGCTAGCCGTCGAGCCGGGACTTTTCCTGATGGTTAAGGACTCCCGCTCAGCCGTCTGCAAACCCACCGCCCGTGCCGTCGCCGGGATGGTTGATCGTACGGTACACACCGACGGTGAGCGGTTCGACCTCGATCTCGACCGGCTCACGCTGCAGGACGGACGCTGGCGCCTGCGCGAAGCCGCCACAGCCATCATCATGGCCGGCGGCCGGAGCACGCGTATGGGCCGGGATAAACGCCTGCTCGAGATTGACGGGCTCCCGCTGGTCGAACATGTCCACGACCAGCTCAGGGACCACTTTGACGAACTGATCATCAGCGCGAACGACGATGCCAACGACTTCCTCGCCCTCCCGACCGTCGCCGACCGGACCGCCGGCATGGGGCCGCTGATGGGCCTTGCCTCGGCGCTCGAGACCGTCCGCCACGACGTTGCCCTTGCCGTGGCGTGCGACATGCCAAAGATCGACATCCACCTGGCTCATCGAATGCTGAATCAAGCCGACGACTACGATGCGGTCGTCCCCCGCGTCGTTCAGCCATCGTCGTCCGACACACCCCGTCTTGAGCCGCTCTTTGCCGTCTACCGACGCGACATGGCGCCCCGGATGTTCGAGCTCCTGGCCCAGGGCGAACGGCGAATCCGGAGTGTCTTTGCGGGGGCACGCGTCCACTATGTTGACCTCGCCCCCGACGCAGCGCCCCGGAACCTGAATACCGACGAGGAATACCGAGCCTACGTTGAGCGTGTCGCCCACCACGATTGACGCCGCACGGAGGCGCGTGCTATGGTCCATCTTCAGGTTCACGGGCAACCGTACCACAAGGGAGAAGCGTGCCAACCACCGCCCACATTCCGGATCTGGACAGCGTCCTCGCATGTCACCCTCGTGAAGAGAGTCAGCTGATCCCACTCCTCCAGGATATTCAGGATCACGCAGGTTACATCAGCGCGGACGCCATGCGCGCTGCGGCGTCACACCTCAATATCCCGGAAAGCTCCGTCTACGGTGTTGTCACTTTCTACAGCCAGTTCTATCTCACCCGACAAGGTAGACACAGGGTCAAAGTCTGCCAGGGCACAGCCTGCCACGTACGCGGCGCGGTTGAGATCATCCGCGCCGTGTCGGCCCGCCTGGGGATCAAGCCCGGGGAGACGACCAGGGATTTCGAGTTCAGCGTGGAACGGGTCGCCTGCTTCGGCTCCTGTGCCCTCGCGCCGGTCATGGTGGTCAACGACAAGGTCTACGGCAACGTCACCCCCGAGATGGCCGTCAGGCTCCTGGATGAACTGACATGACCTTCGCAAACATTCAATCACGCGCCCGATCCGCCGCAGGGAGCTTCCTGGATAGCCGGTCGCCTCGCGTCCTCGTGGGCGCCAGCACCTGCGGACTGGCTGCCGGCGCAGACGATGTGCTTGAGGCCCTGCCCGGCCACCTGGCAGAGATGGGACTCGATATCGAGGTCTCACAGGTCGGCTGCCTGGGGCTCTGCTATGCCGAGCCGCTCGTCGAACTGCGCAGCGCCGACCACCCGCCCCTCCTTTTCAGCAGTGTAACCCCGGAATCCCTCGGCCACATCCTCACGACCTACTACCGCGATGGCGGTGGGGAGGCCCTGGCCACTATGTGCGATGCGCCGCATGGCGAAACGCCGCCGTTTGAACAGCTCCCGATGCTGGAGGGACAGGTCCGCGTCGTCGCGCGCAACTTCGGACGGATCGACCCCGAGAACATCGACCACTACATCGCCCGTGACGGATACACCGGCCTCGCCCGCGCCCTCAAGATGGATCGCGAGGAGGTCATCGACGAGCTCAGGAGCTCCGGGCTGCGCGGGCGTGGGGGCGCCGGGTTCCCCGTGGCCGTGAAATGGGAGTTCTGCTGCAACGAGAAAGCCGATCAGAAATACATGATCTGCAACGCCGACGAGGGGGACCCCGGCGCGTTCATGGACCGTTCCGTCCTGGAGAGTGATCCGCACTCGACACTCGAAGGCATGATCGTCGGCGCCTACGCCATCGGCGCCACCGAAGGCTACATCTATGTGCGCGCCGAGTATCCCCTCGCCATCACGCGCCTGGAGAAAGCCATCGAGCAAGCCACGGCCTACGGTCTGTTGGGTGACAACATCCTGGAGTCCGGCTTCTCGTTCCACGTCAAGCTCAAGAAAGGCGCCGGCGCCTTTGTGTGCGGCGAAGAGACCGCCATGCTGGCCTCCATAGAGGGCAAACGCGGCATGCCGCGTACGCGCCCGCCCTTCCCGGCCCAGAAAGGACTCCACGGCAGACCCACGAACATCAACAACGTCGAAACCCTTGCCAACGTCCCGGTCATCATGGCGACCGGCGGCGAGGCATTCGCCCGCAACGGGACGGAGCGGAGCCGCGGGACGAAAACATTCGCCCTGGCCGGCAAGATTGTCCGCACCGGCCTGATCGAGGTGCCGCTGGGCACACCCCTGCGGCACATTGTGTTTGATATTGGCGGCGGCATACCCGATGGCAAGGCGTTCAAGGCGGTCCAGACCGGCGGGCCGTCCGGCGGCTGCATTCCGGCCGAACTGCTCGACCTGCCCGTTGACTACGAACATCTTGCCGAAGCGGGTGCGATCATGGGGTCCGGCGGCATGGTCACGATGGACGAGGACACCTGCATGGTTGATGTGGCACGGTATTTCATCGAGTTCACCCAGGAAGAGTCATGCGGGAAATGCGTGCCCTGTCGACTCGGCACGCGCCAGCTCCTCCAACTCCTGAACAGCATGGCACGGGGCGACAGCAAGCCGGGCGATATCGACCTCATGCTCGAGGTCGCCCACGCCGTCAAGAACGGCTCCCTGTGCGGGCTGGGCCAGACCGCCCCCAACCCCGTGCTCACCACCGTGAAGTATTACCGCGAGGAGTACGAGAGCCACGTAAACGATCGTCGGTGCCCGACACACAAGTGCGAAGGACTGCTCCAGTACGCGATTGACCCCGAGGCCTGCACCGGCTGCACCGCTTGCTTGAGGGCCTGCCCGGCCGAGGCCATCATGGGCGAGCCACGCGAGATACACGTCATTGACCCGCGGAAGTGCATTCGTTGCGACGCCTGCTACCAGGTCTGCAAATTCAACGCCGTCATCAAGAGCTGAACATGGACAGGGAACTTACATTCACGATTGATGGTCAGAGCGTCACCGCCCGTAAGGGCGAGACGGTGCTGCAGGCGGCCCGGGAAGCCGGCATCTACATTCCCCACCTCTGTTACAGTGACGGCCTCGAACCCTATAGCGCCTGCCGCCTGTGCATTGTTGAGATTGACGGCATGCGCGGGATGCCGACGTCCTGCGCGACGCCGGTAAAACAGGGCATGGTTGTGCGCAACGACGTCGAGTCGGTCAACCGCGTGCGCCGCATGGTCTGCGAGATGTTGATTGCCGATCATCCGCTCGTCTGTCTCTCCTGCAGCGCCAACATGAACTGCCGCCTCCAGGATGTGGCCGCCTTCCTCGGCATCAAGGGCAGCCGGCTACGCCGCATGGTGCGCAAACCGATTGTGGACGACAGCAATCCGTTCTACACGCGCGACCTCGGCAAGTGCATCCTGTGCGGGCTCTGCACCCGCTCATGTCACGAACTGCGGGGGGTCGGCGCCATTGAGATTGCCGGCCGTGGATACGAGAGCCGCATTGCGGCACCGGGTGACCAGCCAGTATCGGAATCCACCTGTACCTCCTGCGGGGAGTGTATCGACCGCTGCCCGGTCAATGCGCTGTGGGCCAAGAACGAGACGGTGCCGCCAACCGCCACAACCACGACAACCTGCGTCTATTGCGGTTGCGGCTGCAGTCTCGAACTGGGGACCCGCGCCGGGAAGATCGTACGCGTACGGGGCGACAAGAACGGAATATGCAACCGGGGCAGCCTCTGCGTAAAGGGGCGGTTCGGCTTGGATTTCGTCTCCGCCCCCGACCGACTGACCACACCCCTGATCAAGCGGAATGGAAGCTTTGAGGAGGCGACCTGGGATGAGGCCCTTGACCTGGTGGCGTCCACGTTCGCGAAGATCAAGCAACAACACGGCCCCGACGCGCTGGCCGGACTCTCCTCGGCCAAGTGCACCAATGAAGAGAACTACGTCTTCCAGAAGTTCATCCGCGCCGGACTCGGCACCAACAATGTCGACCATTGCGCGCGGCTCTGCCACGCCTCCACCGTGGCCGGGCTGGCGCGTGCCTTCGGTTCCGGGGCCATGACCAATCCCCAGTCGGACTTCGAGCATGCCGACTGCATCTTTGTGACCGGCTCCAACACGACCGAGGCCCACCCGATTACCGCGATGCGGATCATCTCCGCCGTGGTCGACCCCGGCGCCACGCTGATCGTGGCCGATCCGCGCCGGATCGACCTGACCCGCTATGCCACGCTGCATATCCGCCAGCGCTCGGGAACGGATGTCGCCCTTTTTAACGCTATGATGCAGGTCATCATTGCGGAAGGACTGTGCGATGACACGTTCATCGCCGAACGCACCGAGGGGGTTGAGGAGCTCAAGGGCTGTGTGGCGGAATGTACCCCGGAGTGGGCCGAACCGATAACGGGCATTCCGGCCGAAAAGATCCGCGAAGCGGCCCGGCTCTATGCCGCCGCCGAGCGCGGCTCCATCGCCTACAGCATGGGCATCACCCAGCACACCACAGGCACGGACAATGTCCTGGCCCTGGCCAACCTGGCCATGATTACCGGCAACGTGGGCCGCGCCTCCACGGGCGTCAACCCGCTGCGCGGCCAGAACAATGTACAGGGCGCATGCGATCTCGGGGCATTGCCCAACAAGTACCCCGGCTACCAGGACGTCAACGACCCCGCGATTCAGAAGCATTTCGAATCGGCGTGGGGTGCATCGCTCTCACCCGAGATCGGGCTGACGGTTACCGAGATCGTCGGGGCTGCCGGCAGCGGCGCTGTGCGGGGCCTCTACGTCATGGGCGAAAACCCCATGCTCAGCGACCCCAACCTCAACCACGTTGAACAGGCGCTGAAGGACGTGGAGTTCCTCTGCGTGCAGGACATCTTCATGACCGAAACGGCCGCACTCGCCGATGTGGTGCTTCCCGCCGCCTCGTTTGCGGAGAAGGACGGCAGCTTCACCAACACCGACCGGCGCGTACAGCGCGTTCGGGCCGCCCTGCCCAAGCCGGGCGAGGCACGCGACGACTGGGACATCATCTGCAGCATCGCCAGCCGGACCGGCTATCCCATGTCGTACAACTCACCTTCCGAGATCCTCGATGAGATCGCCTCGGTCTCCCCCATCTACGGCGGCATGTCGTTTGAGCGTATCGATGCCGAGGGACTACAGTGGCCCTGTCCGGACAAGACGCATCCCGGCACCACGTTCCTGCACGAAGGCGAATTCAAGCGCGGCAAGGGCAA
This sequence comes from Kiritimatiellia bacterium, assembly GCA_016783675.1. Lineage (GTDB taxonomy): Bacteria > Verrucomicrobiota > Kiritimatiellia > UBA8416 > JABMPJ01 > JABMPJ01. Next base: position 11,929 of record JADHWE010000011.1, on the reverse strand, counting down.
GTTCCATGCGACACCATTCAAGGTGGCCGCCGAAGAGCCCGACGATGACTATCCGCTCCTACTGACCACCGGCCGCTACCTCTATCATTGGCACACGCGCACCATGACCTCGCGCAGCAAAGGGCTGGAGGAAATCTGTCCGCCCGTCCCCATCGAGATTCATCCCGACGATGCCGCGCAGCATGGTATTGCCGACGGAGATGTCGTTGAGGTCGCTTCACGGCGCGGCGTCATTCGGGCCGATGCCAAGGTCACCGACCGTTCACCACGCGGCACCGTATTCATGGCGTTCCACTTCCGCGAAGGCGCCGCCAACAAGCTCACCAACGACGCCCTCGACCCGATCGCCAAGATTCCGGAATTCAAGGTCTGCGCCGTGCGTATCGGCACCGTCGAGGCCTAAAAAGAAACGGACGGCGCGCAAGCACGCCGTCCGCTCATCAATCATTCTCTTCTACGCTCAGGCTTCAGCCAGCTCGTGGTGGTGCGGGGGCTTGACGATGAACGTCATCACTGCTGCCACCAGCAGCAGGACCGCCGAGGTGTAGAACGCGAAGCTGTAGCTTCCGGCCCATTCCGGCACGATCTTACCGTCATACACACGCGCGGCGAACTGCGCCAGGATGAATCCGCCAATACCCCACGCCGTGAAGACCAGGCCGTAGTTCATGCCGAAGTTCTTCAGGCCGTAATAGTCCTTGGTAGCGGAGGGGAACAACGCCAGGTTCGAACCGTAGTTCGCACCGACCAACGCCGATAGCACGATCATCGCCACGGCCGGGGGCACTTCCTTACCGCCCACCAGCGCCAGGGCCACGATCACGATCGCCTGTGCCACAAAGAACAGGAACATCGTAAGCTGGCGGCCCAGCTTGTCGGACAGCATGCCCGCGATGATGCGGCCACCACCGTTACCGATAGCCAACGCCACAACCGCCAGCACTCCGACGCCTGCCTTGGCATTGATCTTCTTGCACATTGAAATAATCATCAGGCCCGCGCCCGCGCCGCAGGCGTACATGAACCAGAGCAGGTAGAACTGCACCGTCTTGAGCATCTCACCGGGGGTGAAATCCTCTTTCTTCACCATGCCCTCGGCGTTTACCGTCGGCGCCACAGTGCCTTCGAACTTGAGGGCCTTGTGCGGTGCACGCAACAGTTGGGCCAGGGCCACCACGACTACCAGGAATCCGATGCCCAGGGACATCATCATGACCTTGAGACCAAATGAAGCAGCCAACCATCGCGAAAGCGGCGCGGCGTAGACCGAGGCCAATCCGAATCCGGATACGACGACGCCGGCGATCATGCCGGTCTTGGCGGCCGGGAACCATTTCACCGAAGGCGGCGTTGCCGAAGCATAGCCGAAGCCGATACCCGCACCTGCCAGCACACCAAAACCGAGGACGTAACCCATCGTACTCGTGCTGAAGCTGGCCAGAATCATGCCGAGGCCAACGAGGACGCCGCCCAGCGACGCGACCAAACGCGGTCCGAGCTTATCCTGCATGCGGCCGGCCGGTACCATGACCAGGCAGAACACCAGGCAGGCAATGGAGTAAGGCAAGGCACGCTGTTCGGCCGTCCATCCCCAACCGGCATCCTTGATGGCGCTGCTGATGATGCTCCAGCTATACAACACACCCAACGCCAGGTTGATACCCAACCCCGCCAGTGTGACACGCAAGCCGTGGCTCTTGATTGTTTCGCCGTCGATAGTGGTCCGCGTTGCCATATCGGTCTTCTCCTCTTGTAGAGATCAGCCCGGCGTGGTCACTGCCACGCCGGGCCAACTCATGTGTTTCGTTGTTTAGCGGCTGCTTAGCTCAGCGGCTTGTACTCGGCCACCAGATGCTCGACGACGCTCGGATCGGCCAGCGTGCTGACGTCACCGATCGAATCCGCTTCACCCTCGGCGATCTTGCGCAGGATACGGCGCATGATCTTGCCCGAGCGGGTCTTTGGCAGGGCCGGGGCCCACTGGATCATATCCGGAGCCGCGATCGGACCGATCTCGGTGCGGACATGCTTCACCAGCACGCCCTTGAGCTCATCGGTGTACTCGTTGCCGGTCTTCAAGGTCACGTAGGCGTAGATGCCCTGCCCCTTGATCGGGTGCGGGAAGCCAACCACGGCGGCTTCCGCCACGGCCGGATTCGATACGAGCGCGCTCTCGACCTCGGCGGTACCCATGCGGTGCCCCGAGACGTTGATCACGTCGTCGACACGGCCCAGCAGCCAGTAGTCGCCATCCTCGTCGATGCGGCATCCATCACCCGTGAAGTAGTAGCCCTTGTAGGTACTGAAGTAGGTCTGGATCATACGATCATGATCACCGTACAAGGAACGCAGGATGCCAGGCCATGGCTTCTTGATGCAAAGCTTGCCCTTTTCGCCCTGAGGAACTTCCTTGCCATCATCATCAAGAATAACAGGCTCGATGCCGAAGAACGGACGTGAAGCACTGCCAGGCTTGAGGGTATGAGCGCCCGGAAGAGGCGTAATCATGATGCCGCCTGTTTCGGTCTGCCACCAAGTGTCAACAACCGGTGTTGTGCCATGACCGACGTGGTCACGATACCAGTTCCAAACATTAGGATTGATGGGCTCACCTACGCTACCGAGCAACTTAAGTGTTGAAAGATCGCGAGCCGCAATCGGGGCTTCGCCCTGCTGCATAAGCGCACGTACGGCAGTCGGTGCCGTATAGAACTGAGTGACCTTGTACTTGTCGCAAACATCCCAGAAACGACCCGCATCCGGATAGGTCGGTACGCCTTCGAACATGATCGAAGTAGCGCCTGTAGCCAGCGGTCCATATACAATGTAGCTGTGGCCCGTGATCCAGCCAATATCAGCGGTACACCACCACACATCTTCTTCGTGGATATCGAAGATATTCTTAAATGTTGTTGCGGCATAAACCATATATCCGCCAGTGGTATGAAGCACGCCCTTGGGCTTGCCCGTCGAACCGGACGTATAAAGGATGAACAGAGGATCTTCAGCATCCACCCACTCAGGCTCGCACTCGGCGGCTTGGTCTGCAACGGCTTCTTCGTACCATACGTCGCGACCATCCTGCATAGGAACTTCGAGGCCGGTACGCTTGACAACAAAGCAAGTGGTGATGCTTGGGCAACTCGCCAGAGCTTTGTCCGCGTTGGTCTTCATCGGAATGTTGTCTTTGGGTCCGCGCAGTGCGGTATCCTGTGTGATGAGAATCTTACACTCTGAGTCGTTGATGCGGTCACGCAGAGCATCCGGACTGAAAGCACCAAATACAACGGAGTGAATCGCACCGATACGTGCACAGGCCAGACATGCGATGGCCGCTTCAGGAATCATCTGCAGATAGAGACATACGCGATCGCCCTTCTCCACGCCAGCAGCTTTGAGCGCGTTGGCAAACTTGCATACCTTTTCATAGAGCTCTTTATAGGTAAGCGTGGAGTCGACACCCGGTGTGTTGCCTTCCCAGATGATAGCCGTTTTATCGCCACGTGTAGCAAGGTGGCGGTCCAGGCAATTCACGGAGAGGTTGGTCTTGCCATCAACGAACCACTTCACATCAACATTGCCCTCGAACGTGTAATCGAGAACCTTGGACCACTTCTCTTTCCATACGAATTGCTCGGCAATCTCGGCCCAGAAGCCCTCGGGGTCTGTGATCGAGCGCTGGTACATCTCGTTGTACTGCGCCTCTGACGATACGTGCGCCGCGGCGGCGAAATCGGCCGGGGGCGGATAGCTGTTGCCCACAGGGGCGGTGGTCTGTTCTGACATGGTTTTACCTCTCTGTTGAACTAGGTGGTTACTTCCCTATTACCTTAGTTATAGACATCCCTCTCGACCCGCCTGATGGCAGGAAAGCATGGAAGATATATTGACTGGCCCCATACTGCAAGCCCGAATCAGAGAAAAATGATGCTTTTTGATTCGTTCATGATTGTTTGAGATCAATTGTGATCATATTAAATCACGAGAACCCCATTTCATTGCTTGAAATGGGAGCGCAGAAGAGTATGCTGCGCCCCTTTCAGTCGACCCTACAGGCACCTGTTATGGTGTATAGAAACGGGGCCGCAAGAGAGAAATGAACTGCTGGAGTTCCTTATGCTAGAAGCACTTCTGAAACCGGATGCTGTCGCCGTGATCGGCGCCTCGAAGTCGCCCGGCAAGGTCGGACACGAAATCCTGGCCAACCTGGTGGAAGGCGGCTACGAGGGTGAGATTGTTCCGATCAACCCCACCTCGACCGAAGTACTGGGCCTGCCCTGCTACCCCGATCTCAAGAGCAGCGGCAAGAAGATCGACCTGAGCGTCATCGCCGTCCCGACGAAGTTCGTGCGCCAGGCCGTCATCGACTCGATCGAAGCCGGCGCCAAGGCCGTCACCATCATCACGGCCGGGTTCAAGGAAGTCGGCGAGGAAGGCGCCAAGCTGGAGTCGGAGCTGGCGGCCTACTGCACCGCGCGGGACGTCCGCCTCCTCGGGCCCAACTGCCTGGGGCTCATCAATGCGCACCACAAGATGAACGCCTCGTTCGCCAAGCACATGCCCAAGCCCGGCGGCATCACGATTATGTCCCAGTCCGGCGCACTCTGCACGGCCATCCTCGACTGGGCCAGTGAACGCCACCTCGGCCTCGCCAAGCTGGTCAGCATGGGCAACAAGGCCGACCTGTCGGAGACCGAGTTCCTGACCGCCTTCGCGCAGGATGACGACACCAAGGTTATCGTCGGCTACCTCGAAAGCATTGTCGCGGGCGACGCCTTTATCAAGGCTGCCGAGACCGCCACAGCCCGCAAGCCGGTCGTGATCTTCAAGTCGGGCGTCACCGCCGCCGGTGGCAAGGCGGCCTCCTCGCACACGGGTAGTCTTGCCGGGGCCGACGTCGGCTACGCGGCCGCCTTCAAGCGTTCCGGCATCATCCGCGCCGACACGTTCGAAGCGATGTTCGACTTCGCTACCGCTTTCGCCATGCAGCCGCTGCCCAAGGGCAGGCGCGTTGCGATCATCACCAACGCCGGCGGCCCCGGCATCATGGCCGCCGATGCGGTCGAGCTCTCCGACCTCGAGGTCGCTGCGCTCGCCGGCGGCACCGCGACCGCCCTGGCCAAGAAGCTCCCCGCCGCGGCGAGCGTCGGCAACCCGATCGACGTACTCGGCGATGCGGACCCCGTACGCTATGCCGACGCGCTCAACGCCGCTCAGGATGATGACTCGGTCGATGCCATCATTGTCATCCTCACCCCGCAGGCCATGACCAACCCGCTCGAAACCGCACGCGCCATCGAGACCAATACACGCAACGAGAAACCGATCCTGGTTTCTTTCATGGGCGGCGCCGATGTCACACCGGGCCGCGAGGAGTTGGTTGCATCGAACCTGCCGGACTACCCCGCCCCGGAACGTGCCGTGGCCGCGCTCAAGGCGATGGTCGACTACGCCGAGTGGCTGCGCCGGCCGCCCCGCATCATTACCCGTTTCCCGGTCAACCGCCGCCGCGTCGAGCGGATCATCCACCGCCACGTCCGTACCGATGAACTGCAGGTCGGCGAAGCTGCGGCCAAGGAAATCCTGCGGGCCTACGACTTCAACGTCCCGGAGGGGACGCTGGCGATGACGGCCGACCAGGCCGTTGAGGCGGCCGAGAAGATCGGCTACCCGCTGGCCATGAAAATTGCCTCGCCCGACGTGATCCACAAGTCCGACATGGGCGGCGTGAAGCTCAACCTCGCCACGGCCGATGCCGTGCGCGATGCGTTCGACCTGATGATGATGCGCATCCGCCAGCGCGTGCCGGACGCCAACATCCACGGGGTCTACCTCGAGCAAATGTGCGGACGGGGTCGCGAGGTCATCCTCGGTATGACGCGTGATCCGCAGTTCGGCCCCATGCTGATGTTTGGTTTGGGCGGCATCTTTGTGGAAGTGATGAAAGACGTCACCTTCCACATCGCCCCGATCACGAACGAGGAGGCGCTGCAGATGCTACAGACCACCCGATCGTTTGAGTTGCTCAAGGGCGTACGCGGCCAGGCGCGCGTGGACATCGAGGCGATCGCTACCGCCCTCCAGCGCATCAGCCAGCTCGCCCAGGACTTCCCGCAAATCGAAGAGATGGACATCAACCCCTTCATCGTCGGCCCCGTCGGTAAAGACTCCGTCGCCGCCGACGCCCGGATAACCCTCAGCGCTAAGGAGGGCAAGTAACATGAGCAAAGAAACAACGTTCGATCCCAATTGGCAGACCGCTTACGCGGACATGACAGCAACGCCGGATGAAGCCGCGAAGCGGGTGGCTCCGGGCCATCGCATTTTCGTTGGCACTGGTTGTGCGCATCCGCAGGAACTGGTACACGCCCTGACGGCGCGTGCCTCACAGCTGGTCGACACGGAAATCATCCATTTTCTCGGATTGGGCGAAGCCCCTTACGCCGTCAAGGAAATGGCTGAGAATTTCCGCGTGAACAGCCTCTTCATATCGAGCAACGTGCGCGACATCATCCAGGCCGGCATGGGCGACTATACGCCCATCTTCCTCTCCGATATTCCGCGCCTGTTCGGGTCGGGTCAGATCCCGCTGGACGTGGCGTTGATCCAGGTCTCGCCGCCGGATGAGAACGGGCTGTGCAGCCTGGGTGTCTCGGTAGACATCGTGAAGGCCGCCGCCGAAAACTCGGCGCTCGTCATCGCCCAGGTTAATCCACGCATGCCCCGCACCCTCGGCGACAGCATGATCGACGTCTACGACATCGATGTGCTCGTGCCCGTGGACACTGAACTGATCGAAGTGCCGCCCCCGGTTCCGGGCGACGATATCCGCAAGATCGGCGAGTACGTCGCCTCGCTTGTTTCGGACGGAGCGACACTCGAACTGGGTATCGGCGAGATCCCGCAGTCGGTCCTGGAGTTCCTGCACGAGAGGAAGGATCTCGGCATCCATACCGAGATGCTTACGGACGCCATCATTCCGCTGATCGAAGAAGGGGTGATCACCGGCGAGCGCAAGACATTGGATCGCCACCGTGTCGTGGCCAGCTTCTGCATCGGCACCCGCAAGCTCTATGACTATGTCGACAACAACCCGGCTTTTGCGTTCCATCCCACCGAGTACGTGAACGATCCGTTCATCATCGGTCAACAGAACAAACAGGTAGCGATCAACGTCGCGCTCGAGGTCGATCTGACTGGCCAAGTCTGCGCCGATTCGCTGGGCAACCAGTTCTACTCCGGCATCGGCGGGCAGGTGGACTTCAACCGCGGCGCCGCCCGTTCGCACGGCGGCAAAGCGGTCATCGCCCTGCCCTCCACCGCCAAGGGCGGCACCGTGTCACGCATTTCCTGCTGCCTGCAGCCCGGCGCGGGCGTGGTCACCACGCGCGGCGACGTGCATTACGTGGTTACCGAGCACGGCATTGCCTATCTCCACGGCAAAAGCGTGCAGGAACGCGCAATCGCCCTGATCTCAATCGCACACCCGGACTTCCGCGCGCAACTGCTCAAGGATGCCATCGAGGCAAAATACGTTCGACCCGAGCTGGCCGATGTTGGCGACAAACTGGTGGTCGGTCCTCCCGAGTTCAAGACGACATATGTCGGCTCCGACGGTACGCAGGTCAACTTCCGGCCGATTCATCCCACCGATGTACCCGCCACCAAGGATCTGTTCTACGCGCTCTCGCAGGAGACGATCTACTACCGCTTCATGTCACGCGCACGCGTCATCCCGCACAAGCAGATCCAGGACTTCGTCTTCATCAACCACCGCGCCGATGTCGCGATCGTGGCCACGATGCCCGCGCCGCAGGGCGAGGAGATCATTGCGATCGGTCGCTACTACCTCGACGACAAGACAAACCGGGCGGAAGTGGCCTTCGTGGTGCGCGACGAATGGCAGAACCGGGGCATCGGATCCTTCCTGCTCCGTCACCTCGCCACAATCGCCCGCCGCAACGGTATCGGAGGATTCACGGCCGAGGTACTACGCGATAACCGCGCCATGCAGCACGTGTTCCAGAAGTGCGACTCGAAGGTGACAAGCACCCCGAATGAGGACGTCATCAGCTTCAAGATCGAGTTTGCCTAAGGGCAGGTGTCAGGTGTCGGGTGTTACGCCCTTCTTCAGGATGATATTGCCGTACTTGGCGGTGGTGCCGGTCATGACGCAGGCGTAGGCGGTTTTGACGCGGTCGTAGAAGGCGAAGCGGTCGATCCGGATCGGCGCCGGGGCGCCCGGGACTTTCGCGTGGATCGCGGCCATGTAGTCGGTTTCCACCTGCGGGTCCAGCTCGTCGCCTTCGACGGCCGCCATCATGATCAGCGGATCGTCATAGCTGTCCAGCTCAAGCAGAGGCACAATGCCGGCCAAGAGATCGGGAATCTGAAGCCCATCCCCGCGCAATACGTTCTTCGGACAGAACGTGTGTCCCGGAAAATGCGCGTCGGCCAACACCAACTCATCCCCGTGCCCCATCTCCGCCATGATCTTCAACAGTTCCGGACTAATAATCGGATCGATTCCCTTAAGCATGATTGCCTCCTTTGTTAGACCTCATTCCAGAGCGCTCCTAGCCCTGAAAGGGCGGGATATAGGAAGCTCTCCCAACGAGTGTTCTATATCACGCCCCTTCAGGGCTGAATATCCCTTTCGTCTTCTACCCAGGGCGATGCCTTGGGCTCGTATATCCCGCCCCGTTGGGGCTCTACGGAGTCGTTCCGACCACCTGTTCAATCACCGGCGCCTTCATCAGCCCGCACGGCACGGTGTAATAGCGCGGCGTCTTCTCGTGTTCAATCACAAATTGGGCCGGACCGTGCCAGGCGGGCCAACGGTCCTTGAGCTGGAGCGGACCGTGCGAGTTGCGGCGGTGGGCGATGACCTCGATGCCGAGATCGAGCAGGCCATCCTGCACCTGCTCCGTGACGTCGACCTCGCTCGGATCCCAGGCGGTCAGACCCGCCTCAACTCCCCCACCCCACACACGGACGACGGAGCCCTTGTAGTCAGCCACACGCACAACCAGCCGCTGCCGCTTACGCAGCGCGGCCACCTTGATCTTGCGCCGGTAGATCACACTGCCCGAATAGAACGTCAACCCCTGCTTCACCCAGTCGCCCGCACGCAACGTCGCCGGCAGCGTGGTCATCACGGGGTGATGCTCGACCAACTTCACACCGAAGTCGCCCAACAGATAGACGTGCTCAAGGTCGGGTCCATCGGCGCAATAACCGCAGCTCATCTCCAGGACGTTCTCACCTTCAACAAGCATCGCCGCAGAAAGCGGCAGTTTGCGACAGGATTGATCGACCCACCAGCCGGCATGCGCATCTGTGCTGACCGGGTTTCCGTTCAAGCGGATCTCCCAATGACAGGGCTGCTCCATCGCCAGGAACAGCTCCCGCGTCGGGCGCGTCTTGACATCGAAGGTGTAGCGAAGCGCGACCGGCGTCGTTACCGGGTTCGCCTCCTTCTCGCGTGCCCACGGCTGCACCATCCGGCCGCCGCGACGCGGAATGCCCATGGCATCGCGGATGGCATAGTCGGCCAGCAGGATATGCTGCGACTTCTGCCAGCGTCCCTTCCCCATCTTCAGCTCTGCCCAGTCGAGCAGAAGCACATTGGGCTCGGTCAACTCGTAGTCCCACGCACCGGCCAGGCTCTTCTTTGATACCGGCTTGAGGCGCGGACGCGGCTCCGGCAGGCTACGCTGCTTGCGGCGCGGAATGACAAAGATCCGACTACCCAGCGCGGGCAGACTGGTCTGGATGCGCCAGCCCCCGTCTACCTGTTTTGCTTTGGCGGCATGCTCTGTCCCTGTCTGGGGATCCAGCTCCACCGGATGCCCGGCAAATCCTTCGAGCCCCTCGATACGTACATCGTCGAAGGCCGCGCGCCGTTCACGCACATAGACGTCGTTCATCTGCGGCCGCTTGAGTTGGGCTGCGCTGTAGCCGGTATTGCAGACGAAGAGATAGGCATTCTCCTTGTCCGCGCGCAACAGCGTCAGGGCCGGGGCAATCTGTTCACCCGTCGCATCGACCACAGACACGTGCCGGCAATGGGCCACGCCCTCCACCAGACGCTTGCCCCTGGCAGGGACCTTTTCGCAGGCCGTCGCAAACGCCACGGCCCGGTCGGTCCGCTCGCCGTCGACAAAGCGCGGTGCCTTGCCTGCGAAGACCACGCGTCCACCCGCCTTGAGGAAGCGGCCCAGCAGCTTGAGCGTTGTGCCCCGAATCGTCACCAGCTGCGGCACCAGCACGGTCGTGTACTCCGCTTTCCCCACCCGCAGAACGGCAGATGCCGAACACGGTTCGACCCTACAAGCAGGGCTGGGACGGCGGTGTAGGGCCGCACCGCGTGCGGCTCCCCCTTTCCGTACTGAAGCATGGCGAGCCATGATATCTTCCTCGCCGTAATCGAAATCGATGGTCGCCTCCAAAAGCGAATTGCGCAGATCGATCAGCGCCTGGTCATAGGACGCGGCGTCATCACCCAGCGTCACCCAGCCACTCTCGATCGGGTGAATCACGAGCAGGTCGCGCACCTCTTCGCCGCGCGTCATGACCGACAGCACGCGCGCAAAGTAGTCCTCAACCTTGCGATAGGCCGACCACCAGGGCGAGTGATCGAAAATGCCGGCGGGATAATCGCGCTTCGCCTCGCCGGCCATCGTGTACCAGCTCAGGTGCTGACAGCGCAGGTTGATCCCCAGTGCCACCTGCCAGTCGCCCAGCGCCTTGTGGCCTGCGAACGGGAAGTCCCAGCCCGTGCAGCCGTAGGTCTCGGTCAGACGCCACTTGCGTCCAAACTGGCGTGCCACGGAGCTGACCTGCTTGGCCACGTCATAGATACGCCACTTCTCCGTGAGCAGGTCCATGCCCGGCGCCTGCATGTATTCGTAGAAACGCATCGCGCTGCCGATGGCCTGGCGCTGTGAGGAGAGCGTGTCTTCCATCAGCGCGTGGCCCGTGTGCTGCAGTCCGTTTTCATCGCACCACTCACCAATCTGACGTGCAAACGCGTCGACGAACAGGAACGTGGCGCAGTCATAGAAGTGGTAGCGCGCCTTTGGGAACTCGCGGCCTTCGATGTTGAAGAACACCTCTGGCAGATGAGCGATAATGTCGTAGCCGTAGCGCTCGCGGAACGTGCGACGGAAGAAACGGGTCCAGGGCGCCGCGCCATGCGCATACCCATTGTTTGGACATTCATGCCCATAGTTAGGCTCATCCGTAAAGATGCCGGGCACCGTCTTGCCGAAGTCGTCGCCGCACTCGCGCTTGTAGGCATCGTGCGTTACGCGGATAAACTCCTGGACGGCTTCGTGGTCGAGCGTGTCGAGATAGGTGTAGCCGTTGTACCAGCTTGTACAAGGCATGGGCTCATCACAGAACTCCAGAACACATGCGCCATCCGGCAGCCCCTTGGGCACGACGCCACGTTTCAGGCGCTTGACGCCGGACGCCGTGTCGCCGTCCACTACCGCCGTGAATGCGGCCAGCGTCGTATCCTGCCAGGCAAAACCGTCACCACCGTCGTAGCGGTTGCAGACCAGGCGATGCATGCGGTACTTCGGATCCTTGGTCACCAATCCGCCTGCGGCGCCGGAAGGCCAACGATCCTCGTCATAGAGCCAGGCTTCCATGTCGAGCTTCTTGCACTCATCAATACACGCGCGCACGCACTCGAACCACTTGTCCGAGAGATACGGTGTATCCAATCCCACACGCGAATGCATGAAGCCACCGCCCAGTCCCATCTCCTTCATCACGCGCAACTGCCGGCGCAGCTCGCCCGGCTCCAGCTTTCCGTTCCATGCCCAGAACGGCTTACCCCGATACGCACTTCCCGGACATGCGAACTCGTTGACCAATGACTTCATGTGGCTCCCATGGTTGATGACTCTGGTGACAGAAT